>MGQQ01000049.1 GCA_001798855.1 Deltaproteobacteria bacterium RBG_16_49_23
AAAGATTTACCCATAAAATTGTCTCACACCCAAATTAAATCTTTCCGACGGAATGATCTTGTGATATGATAATTTTGGTTTTGCAACATTTTAGCTTTTCGAAAAAACTTCATAAAATCCCTCCCCTCCTCCCTTTGCCAAAGGGAGGGGAAATACTTCCCCCTTTGTAATCTTTTTCCTGTCAAAGACATGCAAAAGGGGGATTGAGGGGGATTTAGGATATGACGATATCTTGATCAGACTTCTTTTTCAAAAAACTAAAGGGTTATCGGTTTTCCAATTTTTATGAAAGGAGATTTCGAATGGCACTCATCACAGCGGAGCAATATGAAGAAAGTTTGAAGAAAAGAAGACCAAGGATTTTTATGAATGGAAAGAGGGTGGAAGATTATCTCAACAATCCGAATATCCGCACGGTGATTGAAGCCAACAAGGCGAGTTATCGCTGGGCGCTTGATCCGGCATTCCAGGAAATCATGACGACCATCTCCCCTCTGACAAACGACCGCGTAAACCGTTATGTCTATGTCTGCCGTAGCAGAGAGGATCTGACCGCCAAGGCCATTGCAGGAACGTTTGCCTCTGAAAGGCTGGGAACCTGTATCTACCGATGTCCCGGGCTGGATGCCTTTCATAGCCTTGCCAGCACGACCTGGGAGATGGACAAGAACCTCGGCACAGAATATCACAGCCGGTTTACGAAATATCTCAAGTGGGTCCAGGAGAACGACCTCGCTGTCTCAGGCGCTTTGACTGAACCAAGGGGAGACCGTAAAAAGCGGGCCATTGACTGGCCGGATCCCTTTCTATCTCTTAAGGTTGTGGAGAAAAAACCGGATGGGATCGTTGTCCGGGGAGCAAAGATCAATATCAGCGGGGCCTTTGTCAGTCATGAACTGGTTGTCCTTCCCCAGTCCGCAAAGAAAAAAGACGAAGGGGACTACGCTCTTGCCTTTGCCATTCCTTCTGATGCGAAGGGGCTCACCTATATCTGTCAGTACTCCCCTTATTCAGCCGAAAGAGAGATGGCTGAGGACATCTTCGAGCTGGGAAATCCCCTGTTCGGCCAGAGAGAGACCGCGATGGTCGTTTTTGACAATGTCTTTGTGCCCTATGAGCGGGTGTTTCACCTCGGAGAGACCGACTATTCCACGAAATTCGTCGAACGCTTTGCCAAGACTCACCGGATGACCTGCGGAGGAACCTGCAAGGTTGGCTTTATGAATCTCATCATCGGAGCCTGCAAGCTTCTTCAGGAGTATAAAGGTCTTGAAAAAGCACAGCATATCAATGATGAATTGACGGAGATGGTCGTTCTCAGGGAGACTGGAAGGGCCTGCGGACTATCTTCAGCCAATCTCGGAAAGGAGGAACCCAAGGGTTCGGGTGTCTTCCTTCCTGATGAGTTGATGGGGAACGTGGCAAAACTCAATATCTGTGATGCCTTCTGGCGGGTCATGGCCCTGGCAGGAGATATCGGCGGAGGCCTCATCGTCACCCTGCCTTCTTTGAAGGAACTAAAAAATCCCGAGACGAAAAAATATGTCGAGGAGTTTTTGGGTTTTGGCAGTGAGGTGCCGACCGAATATATCATGAAAGTGACAAAACTTCTTCAGAACTGGACAGCCGGTCAGCACGGAGTCGGCACCTGGCATGGAGCAGGCCCGGTGATGGCCCAGAAGATCATGATCCAGAGGATGACGGATTATGAGCATGAGAAAAACCTTGTAAAAGAAGCCCTTGGTATCTTGGATAAGAAATAACTTTGAATCACCCCCACAATTCGGGTCAGGAGACCCCTGCCTACCGGCAGGCAGGCGAATCTACCCGGGTAGAAGCAAGTCTCCCGACCTGCGAAAATTGAAATTTTCATTTCTTGTGGGTGACAAACCCGTCATAACAAACTTTAAAGAAATTAAGGGAAGAATGAGGGGATTATGAAGATAACCATTCTTTGCGAAAACACCGTAGGGAAGTTAATCGGTTCTGGAGAGCATGGATTCTCTGCATTCATTGAAACGGGAGAAGGAAACTTCCTCTTTGACACCGGAAGCGGCCATTCGGTTGTTGCAAACTCTCTTGTCCTCAACAAGGATTTAAGAAATATTAAGAAAATTTTTTTGAGCCATGGACACTATGATCATAGCGGAGGTCTGCCCGAAGTCCTGAAACTGAGAGGTCAAATAGATATACATGTCCATCCCAACGTCTTTCTGGATCGGATTGCTATCTTCAAAGAAAATGAGAAGGAAACGAGACGATTTGTAGGCATTCCATACAAGAAGAGATATTTAGAAACCCTCGGTGCAAATTTCATCTTGAATAACATTTTTGTAGAGGTGGATAAGGGAATTTTTTTAACCGGAGAGGTTCCCAGAAAAACCCTATTTGAGAAACCGGACCCAAGACTCTTTGTCGAGGGGAATGAAAAACCAGCTCCCGACATCCTGTTGGATGACCAATCCCTTATCCTCGATACGGAAAAAGGACTCATTCTGATCCTTGGATGCGCCCATTCCGGAATGATTAACATCATTCAGCATGTGATCCATAAGACCGGAAAAGACAAGTTTTATGCGATCATGGGGGGAACCCACCTGGACTTCTTAACCCCGGAGCAACTCGAAGAATCCATCAAGGCTCTCAAGAAGATGACGATTGATAAGATCGGTGTCTCTCATTGCACCGGCATGAGGGCAGCATTCCGGCTCCAGCAGGAATTTGGAGACAGGTTCTCCTATGGGTGTGTGGGTAGTTTTTTAGAGTTTTGAGAAAACATAATATATACAATATCAATCAGTTATACCATTTAAAGACCACGACTATGCCCTCCGGCTATTGGCAGAAGGAGAACTGAACGGGAAGATGATGTGGGCGGCTTTGTGCGTGAGACATTAGGGCTCAAGAAAGTGACCTGAAGATAAATCAGGAAAGGATGCAGAAATGATAGTTGCAGGCATTGATGTCGGTGGTAAGAATGTACATATCGTGATCAAGAAAGATGGTCAGATTATAGGAAAGGGAACCTCGCCTACCGGAATCAAAAAGGCAGAGGCGGTCGAGGCCTTGTATGAGCAGGTGCTCAAGCAGGCGGGCCTGACGAGAAAAGATGTGGAGTGTGTGGTAGCAACGGGAAGCGCGGCCAAACGGGTTGCTTTTGCCAATGGTTCCATCGCAGATGCGGCCGCGGATGCCCGGGGGGTGATCAAATTGTTCCCCAATGCGAGGACGGTGATCAATGTGGGAGCTGAGGAAGGTCGTTCCATCAAGGTGAGTCCTGAAGGAAAGGTTTTAGATTTTGCCGTCAATGACAAGTGCGCCGCCGGGACCGGGACATTTGTCGAAGCCATGTCACGGGCCCTGGAGGTTTCGGTCGAAGAAATGTCAAAGATAGCGCTCGATTCCACAAAGTCCATTCCGATGAACGCTCAGTGCGCTGTCTTTGGGGAATCGGAGGTGGTCTCCCTCATCCATCAGAAAACCTCCAAACCCGATATCTCCAGAGCTGTGATGGACGCTGTTGCGGGTAGAGTCGGCTCGGTCGCCCGGATCGTGGGCCTGGAAAAGGATGTGGTGGTTGTCGGCGGCATGGCTAAAAATGCCGGCTTTGTGGACTCTCTCCAAAACAATATCGAGATGCCGGTCACCGTTCCGGAGGATCCCGATTACATAGGAGCAATCGGTGCGGCAGATGCCGCTCTCTCCGGCGTTATCGAATAAGAGGAATAACTCCCCCCCTCCCCCCTCTTAATCTAAGAGGGGTGTACTCCTCCCCTTGAGGTAAGGGGAGGTTGGGAGGGGTTATGTATTGACTTTTTTGGAACTGCTCATAATAAAAGAGGAGAATTAAATGGTTCAGCAAGGAAAACCCGTTGAGTTCTGGAGATGGCCTGAAACCAACTGGGTAAATCCGGATATCGATTGGAAAAAAGGTAAATTTGTCACCGCCGGAGTCGACGTAGGCTCTGTCAGCACTCAGGCGGTGATCATGGTGGATGGTGAATTTTATGCCTTCGGCAATACGCGCACGGGCTCGGACAGTCCGAACAGCGCCATCAAGGGAATGGGCTATACCTTAGAGAAGACCGATATGAAAATCGATAATATCGACTACTGCATTGGGACCGGCTATGGCAGGGTCAATGTGCCCATGGCTCAGCAGGCGGTCACCGAGATTTCCTGCCATGCTCGTGGAGCCAATTTCATGTATGGCCCCGAAGTCAGGACGGTCATGGATATGGGAGGCCAGGACTGCAAGGCCATTAATGTCGATGACCGCGGGAAGGTTCTCAACTTCATAATGAATGACAAGTGCGCTGCCGGAACCGGACGTGGCATGGAGGTTTTTGCAGATCTTATCCATGTCCCTGTCTGGGAGGTCGGTCCCCGCTCTTTCCAGATATCGAAAGAACCTCCCATGATCAGCAGCACCTGCGTCGTCTTCGCTAAGAGCGAGGTGGTAGGACTTCTTGAACAGGGTGTTCCGGAAAACGAGATCATGGCCGCTTACTGTTCTGCAATGGCCCACCGGATTATGGAGCTTCTCAAGCGACTGGGCGTGAAAGAAAAGTTCGTCATCACCGGCGGAATCGCTAAGAATGAGGGAGTGGTTAAGCGGCTCGAAAAGGAGCTCGGTATCAAGACTGCCGAACAGGCTTGGGCGAATTTACAGTATCGCAAGAAGAACTATCCCTTCGATACCCAGCTCGCTGGCGCCATGGGGGCAGCCCTCTTTGGACAGGCGTTGCTGAAGATGGGAAAAGCCAAAAGCGCAAGAAAACCTGGAATAGTGGAATAATGGAACATTGGAATGTTGGGTAAAACCCATTCTATATAAACCTTAGGGTTAACCCGATTTTCCACCATTCCATTTTTCTGTGATTCACTCATTATTCCATCATTCCAGTATTCCATTATTCCATCAAGGTGGCGGGGGAAAAGGAAATCACATGATTGCTAATTACGGTTTTAAGGATGGTTCAGGCGACTGGTACGTCACTATCGACACCGATAAGTGTAACGGTTGCGGGAAGTGCGTGGAGGTATGCCCTGAAAAGATTCTTGAAGTCGGTCCGGATGAAATTGACATTTTTCGCGAAGAACCCGTGGCCTTTGTGAAACACGAGGAACGAAAGAAGATCCGCTACCATTGCGCTCCCTGCAAGCCCGGCTACGGTTCGGAACCACCTCCCTGTGCCGCCGCCTGCGAACCCAGGGCCATCTCTCACTCCGACGGTTGGAAGGCCTGTTTTAAGGATAGTCACCAGTAATCAGTTATCCGTGGCTCGTAGTTCATAGTTCATAGTCCATAGTTCATTGTTCATCGTTTACTGTTCATCGTATGAGTAGGGAAGAAGAATTAAAAAAAGAAGGCTGGGAGAAACGCTTCACCATCGATGAACCGCGCCTCTCGGAGATGGTGGAACAATATAAAGAACTCGGTTTTGAGGTCCTTCTTGAGCCTGTCGATCTCTCTTCCGAAGAATGCACCAATTGTATCGCCGCAGACCCCCAGCGCTACAAAACCATCTACACCCGCCAAAAAAGTTAGGCATCCTAAAACCATCTTCTCTCATTCCCTATAAAAAGATTATTTTTATCTTTTCCCCGGGAAATCTAAATCCCCAAATAGGCTTCCTTTACCTTAGGGTTTCTGAGAAGCTCTTGCCCTGAATTTTCCATGATGACCCTACCATTCTCTATCACATAAGCCCGGCTGGCGATCCTCAAGGCTTGGAGGACATCCTGGGAGACCAGAAGGAGAGACATCCCGCCTTGATGTAACTTCGCCAAGATGGCGTAGATTTCGGAGGCGACCTTTGGGGATAATCCGAGCGTTGGCTCATCGAGCATCAAAAGCCTGGGTCCGGCCATCAGCGCACGTCCGATAGCGAGCATTTGCTGTTCCCCTCCACTCAAGGTCCCTGCAAATTGCTTTAATCGTTCCTCAAGAACGGAAAAGATCTGAAATACCCCTTGGAATCGGTCCGCCAACGTGCCCCTGGCTGTTGACAAATACGCTCCCATCTCAAGATTCTCACGGACCGTCATCTGTGGAAAGAGTTTCCTCCCTTCTGGAACCTGCACGATCCCTCGCATGCAAATCCGGTCAGTGGGTTCCTCCTCAATTGCTTCTCCTTGAAAAAAAATCTTTCCTTCGCGTGGACGAAGAAGTCCGGAGATCGTTCTAAGAAGAGTGGTCTTTCCTGCGCCGTTTGACCCGATGATCACGAGAAGGTCTTCTGCATGCACCTCGATCGAGACCTCAATCAGGGCCTGGAGCTCATCATAAAAAACATTGAGTCCCTCAGTCCGTAACATATCCTGTTCCCAGATAAGCCTCAATCACTTTGGGTGCATTTGCCACCTCATCGGGAGGCCCATCTGCCACCTTGATGCCGAAATGGACGGCAATGATCCGATCGCAGGCCTTCATGATCGCTTTCATCACATGCTCGATCATAAAGATTGTGATTCCCATTTCTCTTCTGATCCGGAAGATAAGCTGGATCGCTTCATCGATCTCTTTCTGGTTAAGCCCGGCGAAGACTTCATCGAGAAGAAGGAGTTGCGGCCTTATTCCGAGCGCTCGGGTGACCTCAAGACGCTTCCGGTCTGCAAGCTTTAGAAGGCCCGCATGCGTATCCTTTTTAGATTCCAGCCCGGTAAAACGAAGGAGGTCCAGTGAATCACTTCTCGCCTCCTTAATATCTGCCGTTCCTCTTCCATAAAGGACCCCTGTCGCTACATTGTCGAGCACAGTCAACTCTTTGAGAGGCCGCACAATCTGGAATGTTCGGGCGATCCCAAAACGGGCAATTTGATAAGGCTTTAGGTGTGTAATCTCATCACCGTTGAAGCTGATCTTCCCTTCCTCTGGTCGGAGGAACCCTGAGATGAGATTAAAGAGGGTGGTCTTTCCAGACCCGTTTGGGCCGATGAGCCCGACGATCGAACTCTTCTCTACTTCAAAATCAAGCTTGGAGATAGCAATAAGTCCCCCAAATATTTTGGTGATGTTTGTTCCCTTCAACATAGAAAGGCCCCGGATGATACTTTCAATCTTCTCTCTCTACTTTTCTTTGTCAACGGGAGAAGTGTAAGAATGTTGAATTTTTCGAATTCCCATCCATTTTTTAAAAAAAGTCACGATCCCATCCGGCATGAAAATAATCACAGCTATGAACATGGCCCCATAGATGATCCGTGCAAATTCCGGCCGGATAAAAATTGAAAGAAACTCATTGACAATTGAAAGAAACACGGCGCCGACCAGAGGCCCTGCCCATGATCCACCTCCTCCAAAAAGGGCCATGAGGACGATGAGGATGGAAATGTTGATATCAAAGACGATGTCCGGATGTATGTAGGAGATATAATAAGCGTAGATCCCACCGGCCACTCCTGGAATGAAGGCGCTCAGAATAAAGGCTTTTATCTTTAGATCCGCGGTATGAATACATAGGGTTTGGGCGACCTCCTCGTCTTCCCGGATGGAGGCCAGACCTAAACCGAATTTGGTATGCTGTACCCACCGAGCTACGAGAACCGAAGCAACAGCGAGTCCAAGAAAGGTTTCGTAAAAGATGGACCGGGAGAGTTGAATATCCATTGGGAGCAGTTTCAAGTGGATTCCTTCGGATCCTCCCAAAAAAGTCCAGTTCTTCACAACGAGGTCAATAATGAAAACAAAACAAAGGGTCACGACAGCAAAATAGGGTCCTCGAAGTTTTAAACAGGGATAGCCGATGATCCAGGCCGCAGCTGAGGATAAAAGGCCTGAAGGAATGGCGCCGATAAAGGGTGAGAGGCCGAAATGCTGGAATAACATCGCAGAGGTATAGACACCGATGCCAAAGAAGGCGACATGACCAAAGCTGAGATACCCTGTGAAACCTCCGATCAGATTCCAACTCTCAGCGAGGATGATATAGAGAAAGACCTTGAAGATAAAAGAGAGGAAGTAAGCAGGAGGTTGAAGGATGGGAAGGAAGGCCAATAAAAAAATAAACGAAACAGGAACAATGGATTTAATGATCTTTTGCATCGCTTTTATTTCTTAAACAGCCCTTCGGGTTTAATCAGCAGGATACCCATCAATAAACCAAAAAGGAGCACATTGACCCATTGCATCGGGAAAAAGGCTCCACTCAGTCCAGTGATCAACCCGATCATAAGCCCGGCAATCGCTGAACCGATGACACTCCCCACTCCGCCTACAATGACCACCAGAAAAAGGAAGATCAACCAGAGATTGTGGACAGGTGGATTGAACGAATACATATAGGCCATCGCTACCCCACCCGCTCCGGCTGAGGCGATGGCTATCCCAAAGGTAATCATTGAGACCCTCCGGAGGTTGATCCCCTGAAGAGCTGCCCCTTCTGGATCCTGCCATGTTGCGCGAACCGCCTTGCCGGTGCATGTACGGTAGAGGAAAAGATAGATGGCCAAAATGCCCATCAAGGAAAGGATAAAACCGATGAGATTAGAGACTTTGATGATGATATCTCCGATGAAAATCACCTGGCTTGAATAAGCAGTTGTAATCAACCGCTCATCCGGCGACCAGGCGAAGAGCATGATGTTCTCCAATACAATCGCCAGACCAAAAGTAAGGATCATGGAGGCGACGACCACATCCCTGGAGCGGGTAATGGGCTGAATGAGAAACCGGTGAATGAGAAGGCCCGTAACGAACAGGAGTGGAAGGCTCAAGCAAAGAGACAAGACGGGATCAATCCCGTAGAGGGTCAACCCCCAGTAAGCAATGTAGGAAGCCATTATTCCGAAGGCAGCATGGGCAATATTGATCACTTTCATGACTCCCCAGGTCAGGCTGAACCCCACACCGAAGAGTGCGAAGATGCCCCCCATGAGAAGGCCGCTCACGATGGACTGTAAAATCACGATGGGATTCAGCATATTCAATGGAGGTCGAATTTTGACCAGAAGCTGCCTGCCCTGCATGTGCAAAGGCCAAGCACAGGCAGGGGTAGGCAGAAAGGAATCTCTTTAAAAATTTCTATGGGTTTGAGGGAAATAGTCTAAAAGTTTAATAGATTCATCGTATCATCCTCGTCTATTTCCATGCAGGCTTTGGATAAACCGGCTCATGAGTTCGCATATCGGGAGGCCAGATTAATTCCACATTTCCGCCGATCACTTGAGTCAGGTAGACATACGGTTTCGGCAATCCCTTCTCGTCAAACTTGAAATTGCCTGCAATAGTCTTCACCTCATTCGTTTTGAGCCAATCGCGTATCTTCGTCTGATCCAACGATTTGGCTCCCCCCACCCCCTGTTGGAGAGTTTGCATCCAGGCATAACCGAATCCGAAATAGAGGGGAGGTTCGTCCTCTTTGAATTTGTCTTTGGCTGCCTTGATGATTTTATCGTTGCCCGGGTACATGAGTTTGTAGTGCCAGCTTGTCCCGGAAAAGACAAAGTCCCCGTCCTTCCCAAGCTCTTTGGTCCACTCTGGAATCACACTCCCGATCCCCTGGACGATCGCCTTCGGGGAGTAATCGAAGGCTTTGCAGGCCCGCAGGGTCATCACGCCGTCAGGAAACATCCCATTAGCGAAAAGAATGTCTGCTTTCATTTGCTTTGCCTTGGTGATCATGGTGTCTGCTGTCGTCAAAGGAAGGTTGTATTTTTCATCAATCACAATCTCGATTCCAAGCTCCTTACATCCCTTATAGAGACTATCCATAAGGGCCATCCCGATGGGGTTATTCATCGTAAATACGGCAGCTTTCTTCGGATACTTATCCACTGGGACTGTCTTCATCCATTCAAAAAACCCGAGGTACCACCATTCGCCCATGAGGGGTGGACTTCCGAAGGAATAAGTGTAACCCTGAGAAAATGATCTCATGTGTCCGCCCATGGAGACATAAACCATTTTATACTTCTCGACCACAGGCATGACCGCTGTGCAGGCGGTACCCGGATATCCACCCAGAAGAAGGTCAACTTTATCTACCGTGATCACCTTTTCTGCCAAACTCACGGCCTCCTTGGCATCGCTTTTGTCATCATAAATGACAAGCTTGACAGGCCTGCCCAGTATCCCTCCTTTCGCATTCACTTCATCCGCCCAATACTGATAGCCCTTCTCAACCCATTTGCCCGTGGCAGAAAAAGTTCCGGTAAGAGGCAAGGAACCACCAATGACAATGGGTTTTTCAGCGGCCAGGGATGGAGAGCGCTGGCCCACCACCAAACCGATGGAAAGGCATAAGCCCAGAACCAAAATTTTTTTAAAAAATCTCTTTCTCATCTCTTTCCCTCCTTTAGATGGACTTGGTTCAAGCCTAATTTTTGAAGATTCGTTTTCCTAAAAATTAACTTTGTCCTTACCTTTCAGGCCAAGGATACGTCTGGCCTCTTCAGGGGTGGCAGGTTCTCGGTCTAATTCTTTAGCTAATCGAATGGCTTTCTCCACCAGTTCGGCGTTCGACTTTGCCAAGACGCCCTTTCTGATATAGATATTGTCTTCCAAACCAACCCTCACATGACCGCCCATCTGAAGTGAAATGGCTGCCAGATTGAATTGGGCAATGCCAACGCCAACCTCGCTCCAGGTGAAGTTCTTAGGACCGAAGAGGATGTCGGCTTTATGTTTCAAGAATGTCAGGTCCTCTGCCATGGTTCCGATACCTCCCAGAACACCCATAACGAATTGCAGGTGCATAGGGAAATCCACCATCTTCTCCTGAACCAGGAAATTTAAGTTATAAAGATGTCCAACATCGTAGATTTCCAACTCTGGCTTTACATTATTTTCTTTCGTCACCTTACAGAGGTGTTCAAAGTCCAAGAAGGTGTTCTTGAAGACGAAGTCCTTGCTCATCTCTAAGTAACGGGGCTCCCATGGGTACTTCCAATCCCCGTGGCGTTTTAAGGCCGGATGGAGAGCGAAGTTTATCGACCCTAGATTGAAGGAACACATCTCTGGTTTGAACTCCGGAACATTGGCCGCTCGCTCTTTAACTGTCATGGTTGGAGACCCGCCTGTTGTGATACAGATCACTGCATCGCTTCTCGACTTGATCTCAGTGAGGATGGTCCGAAAATGCTCAGGATCGGCCGATGGAGCGCCGTGGTCTGGATGGCGGGCATGGATGTGGACGATGGCCGCTCCTGCCTTTGCTGCTTCCACAGCGGAGCCAGCAATTTCTTCGGGGGTAAGGGGTAGATGAGGCGTCAATGTTGGAATCGTGGCCGCACCTGTGATGGCCGCCGAAATGATGACCTTTCCCATGGAGATTCCTCTGACAATGTTTAATAGTTAGCCCGACATCGGGAGAAAAACTCGTTTGCTTAATCTTCGTCAACGATGGCCACAGGTCGAACCCAAGCGGCGCTGGCCCGTTTGATTTTGATTGGGAAACAACAGACGGTAAATCCGTGGGGTCGACCGATGGCCGAAAGATTAGCCATCTTTTCCATGTGGCAATATCCGATCTCTATCCCGGCAAAATGGGCTTCCCAAATGACCTTTGGATTTCCTGTCTCCTTAAACTCTTTGGCCAAAAAGGGTAGAGGTCTGTCCCAACTCCATGCATCGATGCCCACAACCCTGACACCCTTCTCGGTAAGGAAGAGTGTGCTCTCTCTGTTCATTCCGGCGCCCTTGACCAGGTACTGAGGCGATCCCCAGGCTGAATCGGCTCCTGTCTGAATGAGAACGATATCTAATGGTTTGATCTCATATTTTATCCGTTTAAGTTCCTTCTTTACATCCTCCGCAGTTATCCGATCACCATCTGCCTTGTTCCGGAAATCAAGGACCACCCCATCGTTTAAGCACCATTCCAAAGGGATCTCGTCGATGGTCAAAGAGGGTTTGCCCCGGTCCATAGTGGGGTGGTAATGATATGGCGCATCCAGATGCGTCCCTGAGTGGGTGGTCAGGGTTAAAAACTCCAGGGCCCAACCCAGACCCTTAGGTAGTTGATCTTTGGTCACTCCGGGGAAAAACTCCTTCATCTGTTCGGCTCCCCGTCCGTGATCAATATAGTCGATCTTAGGAATCATCATGGCGGGATCACTTGGAAGATCCGGCTCGATAACAATGCTCAAGTCGATAAAACGTCGGCGTCTTGAACTCAATTTTCTCATTTCCTGGTCCTTAGAGACCCTCGGCTCCGTTCGCTTATGATCCCTTCGAGAAAGATACAGGCACAGTCCTGGCTGAGTTCTTCAATACTTAGAAAATCCATCTTTTTCATGACATTCTTGTACACTGCCAGGTTCGAAATCATAGCCTGGTAGGCAAAGATAATGGTTCGAGGATCGATCTTTTTAAAAACCCCCTGTTTGACACGACTGGAAACATAATCCGTGAGGCGACTGATCATGAGAGTATCCTGCTTGTGGAAATGAACCCGGTGAAAATTGTCCTCCCTCAACCGAGCAACCATCAGGATCTTGAAAATTTCGCGGTCCTTGCGGTTTGCCGTATGGCGAAGGATATGGTAGGCGAATGTATAGAAGACGCCAAAGTCGTCCCCCCGAAGGATGGGCTCAGCGAGATCTTTGTCCAGGGGATGGGTGCGGTAGGCGGTCTCTGCAATGTTTTGATAGATATCCTTCTTGGATCCGAAAAGCTGAATGACTCGGGGACGGCTCAAGCCGATACGGGCGGCAATTTCGTCCAGAGTCGTTGCAGAAAAACCCTGCTTTGCAAAAAGGGATTGGGCGGCGTCTAATACCTGAGCCCTTCGATCTTCTGAGGAAAGCCTCTTGGGTTTTAATCTCGCCATATCTGGTGGTCGGATTATTTCGTTTTTCGGTAAATATCACAGGAAGTTTTAGTTGTCAAGTATTTTTTTACTAACATGTAAGTAATTTCGTTAATTAACCTATTTCTAATCGATGAAAGAATTTCCTTTTTCCTTAGCTTGTGAAGTGCCGGGCTAAGACTCCACAATCTTCTAACCTTTCGAAAGTCAAAATATTTAAATGTATTTCCATTCCATACAGATTTGACTTGACAATAAATGCTAATCAAGGGTCTTCAGTTTCTCCCAGAAAGCTCTTGGAGAGACAATTTCCATATTCCCTATCCTTTTTAGCCCGAGAAGTTCTTTGTCCCCGGTGATAAAAAGGTCTGGTTTCCCATTTAAGGCACATGATAGAATGGTTAGGTCGTCTTTATCCTTAATTTCTATATCAGGGAGAGAAGAAGGAGTTGAAAAAACCGATTCCTTTTGCAGGACCTCCACTAATTCGGAGGTCAAATTTTCCGGCACGCCAAGCTTATTACAAAGCGCTTTTTCCAATTCTTTGATCAGTGAGTCTGAGATAACCAATTGGTGATGAATCAGGCTATTCCTCAATACATCCGCGCTTAGTCCCCGGGTGGCCACTGCGCTGACTAACACATTGGTGTCAAGAAATATCCTCATGAGATCTGGGAGAAAATATCCTCGTCGGTCAGTAAGCCTCGGGCTTCAGCAAAAGGCATGATCCTCTTCCTTAATTCCTCAAATTGCTCAAGCCGCAGTTGACGTTTCAATGCCTCCCGGGCAATTTCGCTCCGATTTTTCCTTGACTTTTTGCTTGCTTTTGTCAACAGGCGATCGAGATCCTTATCCAGCCTGATGGTTAATGTGGCGGTTTTCATGTAAAACAATGTAAGACATTTCCGCAGGGAATGTCGATATGAATTATCGTATCAATTTAGCGGTTTGAAATAAACTTTTTAAAATCCCTCCCTACCTCCCTTTGCCAAAGGGAGGTAAAATATTTCCCCCTTTTGACAAAGGGGGATTAGATACCCTTTTTCAAAGAGCTAAAATGATATGAATTTTCTTAACCGATCCCATCTTTTTCATGTATTATATTTTGTGTGACAAAGGTAGGCTGTGCAGATGACAAAAGTCTCTAAAAATAGAACAGGATCAGAGGCCGTTGGCTATTTTTCCATCCCGGGGATGGATCTTGCGGGAGGAGTAGGCGGCATTTTCCGGATTGTGGGTGACCCTGATGATCGTCCGGCCTTCTGCGTTGAGCGATTTGAATAACGTTTGGTGAAAAATTATTAGTCTATGCAGTTAAAATTGTGTATAATTGTGTTAAAAAGGACCAGCTTTTCCGGTCGTCTTGGGCGCTGATAGCTGATCGATGGGGGGGGAGAATTATAGGAATGGAGAAAAGAGTTCAACCATCAGGGATCTCGTTTATTGTATTTTTCAACGTCTTTGGCAAATTAGCCATTGATCTGGTAAACGATCTCGGTGCAGCGGCAATCTTTTTTAGCAAAGCCTTTCGGATGATATTTCGATCCAAACAGCTTCCGGAAATTGTTCAACAGGTTTATCATATTGGCGCCAGATCATCGAGCATTGTAATGCTTGTCGGCCTATTTACCGGAATGGTTCTAGGACTGCAACTTTACTATACCCTCGCGAAATTTGGATCCGAAGGCATGCTCGGTTCGGTCATCTCCCTCTCTCTCATCAGAGAGCTTGGGCCTGTTCTAACAGCAATCATGATTACTGCCCGGGCAGGTTCTTCCATGGCTGCAGAGATCGGCATCTTACGCATTTCGGAGCAGATCGACGCCCTCTATACCATGCGGATTGATCCCGTACGTTATCTTGTCAGCCCGAGGATCGCTGCCTCCATCATCAGTTTTCCTTTATTAACAGCTTTTTTTGACCTCATTGGGATCCTGGGTGGATACCTCACAGGGGTTGTGCTCCTGAGTGCCAGCGGGGGGGTATACTTTGCCCGCGTCCTGTCCTCCGTTGATATCGTTGATATTAGGGGAGGATTTATCAAATCGCTTGTCTTTGCGGTCATTGTTTCAACCATTTGCTGCTTTCAGGGTTATTTCACCCATATGCGGTCTGACAGTTCCGGAGCCAAAAGCGTCAGTCTCTCCACCACATCGGCGGTTGTAGTGTCCTGTGTGATGATTCTTATAGCAGACTACGTGGTGACTTCTTTTCTGATGTAGAGGAGGCCTATGGAAACGCCACTCATAGAATTTAGAGATGTTACCAAGCGCTTTGGCGGCCTCACCGTCCTCGACCGGGTCAATCTGAAGATTTATGAGAATCAGATCACCACGATCATGGGTAAAAGCGGTGCGGGCAAGAGTGTGATGCTCAAACACATCATCGGTTTGCTTTCGCCTGATGCAGGCACCATCTTGTTCTCAGGAAGACCCATTAACAAGATGAAAATGGGAGAATGGGATCAATACAGAAGTCAGATCAGTTACCTGTTTCAACACAACGCCCTTTTCGACTCCCTGACAGTCTTTGACAATATCGCCCTGCCACTGAGACAAACCACCGTCATGAGCCCCAAGGAAATTGAGAAAAAGGTGATGGCTCGAATTGAGCAGACCGAACTCACGGAAGCAGCAGGTAAATATCCGACAGAACTCTCGGGCGGCATGCAGAAACGTGTTGCCTTGGCACGGGCTCTCGTGACCGACCCAAAGATCGTGCTCTTTGATGAGCCGACAACCGGACAAGACCCGATCCGGAAAAATGCGATCCTGAGCACAACTGCCCATTACAGGAAAAAGTTCGGTTTTACTGCAGTCCTCGTCAGCCACGACATTCCCGATGTTTTTTTCATCTCCGACCGGATCATTCTCCTCTGGGAAGGGGGGGTGGCCTTTCAGGGGCCCTATGAGGAATCCACTCGGTTGGATCATCCCATGGCAGAGGAGTTTCTCCGGAGCCTTGAAGGGTTTCAGGATGAATTGACGGGTCTCCTTTCGAAACAAATGTTCAGGGCCAGGTACGCCTCGACGTTAAATCAGGGGCAGGCAGAAAAAGCCGTGACTGCTCTCCTGTTCAGCGTGGAATTCGATCTCCTAACCGAAGCACTCGGACCCTTGGCAGCAACGGAGGTTCTCAAGGCATTAGGAGAATACATCCATACAAACCTTGGTTCCGTGGGAGGGTTCTCGGCCAGGCATAGCATCGGGCAAATTCTGGCGATCCTCCCCTATACCGATATTCATGAGGCGAAGCAATTGGTAGAAAATTTTGGCAAGGGACTTCAGAAAGAAGTATTGTCAAATATTCAGGCCCTGACAAAGGCGAACATCGGTGCCACTGCCTGTTTTGAAATTTATGTTTATGCGGGTATGACGGAAGCTCACTCCAATGATGACATTGACAGGATTATTGAAAAGGCGAGAGCGAACCAAGAAATCATTGCAACCCATCGGTGCGATTCAAAGGGCGGAGAGATATGAAAAAATACTCTATGGAAACGATCGTTGGCATTTTTGTTGTAATCGGCCTTCTATGCGTGGGATACATGTCTGTGAAACTCGGTAAAATTTCTCTTTTCGGAGATGACACGGTTGTGCTCTATGCCAGGTTCATCTCCGTATCGGGACTGAAAGTCGGCAGTCCCGTTGAAATCCTTGGCATCCCGGCAGGGAAGGTTGAGAAGCTGGAAATCGATTCTGAAAAACAGATGGCTTTGGTCCGATTGCAGATCAAGAAAGGCATCGAGGTTTATGACGATGCTGCTGCCTCTGTCAAGACGGCAGGGTTGATTGGCGACAAATTTATAAAGATTGATCCCGGAGGATCGGGGAATTTGCTCAAACCTGAAGGGATCATTACTGAGACTTCATCTGCTCTCGATCTTGAAGATCTGATCGGCAGATATGCGTTTGGCGAGATCAAAAAGGATTCTCAAGGGAAGAAAGAGGATCAGAAATGATTTGCAGGAGGGGGTCATGAAGAAACAACTTGTAGGGTTCTTGCTTATCCTCGGGCTGATGTTTCCTCTTGGTGTCTATTCGGGCGTGCCTCTTGAAACGGTGAAAGGGCAAATTAACCGTGTTTTTGAAGTCCTTCGCAATCCTACTCTTAAGGGAGAAGCGGGTAAGAGGGCCAAGAAAGGAAAGATTCGATCTATTTCAGAGGAGATATTCGACTTTACCGAACTTTCGAGAAGGTCCCTCGGTCAGAACTGGAACAAGTTCAGTCCTGATCAGCAAAAAGAATTTACTAAACTTTACAAATCGCTCCTTGAAGAGGCATATGCCGACAAGATCACATCATACACAGATGAAAAGGTAATTTTTAAAAGAGAAATCGCCCTTTCGGAAAAAACGGTTGAGGTAGAAACTACGATTGTCACAAAAACTTCAGAGGTCCCGATTAACTACAGGGTGATTGAGAAGGAGGGTCAATGGAAGGTGTATGATGTGGTGATTGAAGGGGTTAGCCTGGTAAGCAACTACCGCACTCAATTCAGGGAGATCCTCGCAAATAAGAAACCCGAAGATCTGCTCGAAACCCTGCGAAAAAAGGTTGCCCAGCCGTAAGTAAATGGACACCGATGCATCATGAGAAAGGAGAATATCTATTTAACCAAATATCCTCTTTCATCTTGGTCATAGTTCTTTTTTTTAGGAGGGAATCTCATGAGTGAACCGATCAATGTTGACAGAACCTTCCATTTCATCATGAGGCGGATGGTAGAGACCGGCCAGGCTCCCCATTACACCGAAATTGCATCCGAGTTTGGAATCCCGGTAGAAGAAGGGCGAAAGGCTCTCCATGACCTTTTCGCCGCCGGGATCCCTGGATGGCTCTTCCCCAACACAGACCTTGTCGCTTCTTTCGCTCCCTTTAACAACCTCCCTACGCAGTACCGTATTACCATTGAGGGTAAGCAGAAATGGTTCGGCCAATGAGGATTTGAATCGCTGGCGGTCTGCTGGCTTTTTCCCGGGCAAACGGTTCATATTAACGCCCCTTGCCTGGATTGCGGGGAGTCAATCCATGTGGAAATCCGGGATGGGGTCATCCTGAAGACAGAACCCGGGGACGTGATTGGTTACGTGGCTGTTCCCTTCTGGAAGTGGTTCCAGGACACCCCGTATTCATGAAGCACCATGAACCTCTTCCGGTCGGAAGAGCATGTCCGCAATTGGCCCCGTTTTGATCCTGCCAGTGTCGAGGGAATCATCCCGCTCCCCGATTTGGTGAAGCTTTTTTCAGGGCCTTATTTCCGCAAGCGGATGGATCAAGATTGGGTCTCTCGAAGCCGGAAATACGTCCGTGAAATGGTAGCCACTATGGTAGAGATCGGCAAGACGGGCCCTTTCTGGCAAAGACCCAAATAGTGTCGCTTCACAAGTGTTTAAGGGAAATTTATAACCAGACGGTCAAGCCGTTTGACAGTAACATCCCTTAAATGCCAAAAAAGAGATTAGAGACGTTCCGATATTTTCTTGAAATACGAAGTTCTGAAATCAACAACCGGGCATTTTACCGAAGGATGCTTGGTTTGAATCGGTGATCCTCAGTGTTTTTTTTCTTGACATTCCTGCCCCCTGAACCTGCGGGCTTTGTTGTGTTGTGCCAACTCGCCCAGGGGCTAAGCCTTGTATGCGGTTTCTGTCCGTCGGCTCGCACGTTTGCGCTCCGGCTTCCTGCAGACGGTCGGTCGCCCTCCCGCCCTTGCCTTCGGCTCGTACTTTTGATAGTATTCATGAACATGAACACCATAGGTTCTCGTACAGGAGACTTACACTCCATAAGTTCACGCCCATGCCGGGCGTACACAACTGCATCAACCTGACGCGGAATAGCCGCGTCAGGTTTTGAGATTTGGTGATTGCCCGCGCAGGTTATGCTAAACGTTAAGCGTAGAAATAAAATTATTCATAGGATAGAATGAAACAATGAGGTTCGAATGGGATCCCGAAAAAGCTAAACGAAACCTAAAGAAGCATGGGGTATCTTTTGATGAAGCGGTGGCGATATTCTATGATCCGTTGTCGGCTACCTTTGATGATCCCGATCACTCAGACGACGAACAGCGTTATATAACTATTGGTTTCTCCTCTCAACGGCGACTTCTTGTTGTTGGTCATACAGAGAGAGGAGGGATTGTTCGCATCATTAATGCAAGACCTGCGACTCCACACGAGAGGAAAAAACATGAAGAACAAGAATAGACACTTTGATCAGTTACGTCCTGGGTACGATTTTGACTATTCAAAAGCCGTTCGCGGGAAGTATTACAAAAGATTGCTTGATGAAGGGTCCAACGTGGTCATACTTGACCCGGATATTTCCAAGGCATTCCGTGATTCCAGCTCGGTCAATGAGGCATTAAGATCCCTATTGGAACTAACTCGTTCGACGAAACGCTTAACACGGCGCTCAAACGGACGCGCGAAAAAGCTGCGCGCCGCTTAGCTTCGTGTTGGGTGGCACAAAAACGCGAGGATATCAGTCACATGCCTATTCCGAACCTCGTCATAGAGCGAACATCTCGAGAGAATGAGGCGGTTGCCGAGAAGTGTCTCAAGAAGATGGGGTTTCGAGTCAAGCGCCTCGACCGACAGGGGCCGCGCAGACGCCCTGAGTTCTTAGTCTTAGACAGCAGTGGTCCAATACTTCTCTGCGAGGTGAAGACTATCTTCTCTGGTGGCTACCTCCATGATCGGAATGTCCATGTATCGACGGAGGATTCCGCGCTTCTCGATACGGGCACCTTTCAAAACGAGATCAACTTCAGTCGTATCGACGAGTGCTTGTGTAACGCTATCGGTAAGTGTAGGACACTCGGTGAAGATGTACCAGCCCTTGTTAATCTACCCCTGCTCGTCGTCTTTTTCTTCGATTTTTTCGCTGATTATTTCGACTTCTACCCTTGCCGAATGGAACGATTTCCGGAGGTGAGTGGCGTCGCGACGATAGAAGTGGACCATGAGATTCGAAAGAGAGCCAAGAGTATGAGCCTCCAAGACCTCAAGGCTACAATCGAAAGTGGGTCAATGAAAGGGTGGCCTCCGAACAGCAAAGGCTTCGTTGTGGTACCGAACGAGTGTGCAGCGTCGCCCTTGCCTTCTCACTTTCTCCATCGGTGTCTCACAAGGCCATGACGAAATGTGCCGTCCAACTGCATGGAACTGATGGGTGGAAAAACGCCCACCCCCTGCTCATGCTGGCGTTATGCTTGATTTTAATCGTTAATCTTCAGATCAGGCAGAAAACCCATCTACAACCTTTATAGGTGAAGTCAACTAAAACAAAAACATTTTAGGGGGGGGATGGGGATAGTGGGTTTTCGGAGAACGGAATCGAGAATTTGAAAGGCTGATTGAAATATCACTTATTGTTCATCTTTCTGTTGGGTCTTCAGTTTCTCCCAGAAGGCTCTGGAAGAAACAATTTCCATATCCCCTATCCTTTTTAACCTGAGAAGTTCTTTATCTCCGGTGATAAAAAGATCTGCCTTTCCATTTAATGCCTGTGCCAAAATGGTTAGGTTATCTTTATCTTCAATTTCAATATCGAGAAACCTCATTTTTCTATTGACACTTCAGAAACAACGCAGTAAGTTATCCCATGATTTAACCTCAATCTTGGGTTCCTCTCAAGAGGCACCTATGAACATAACCTTTAACCTTTCCTATCCATTTTGTTATTTGCCTCGGGTGTAAGGGGTGGTGCAGAACTGCGGGCAATTCTCACTTAAAGGGGGGCGTGTCATGATGAAAAAAGGTTCTTTGTTATTGGTGCTCCTTTCATGTCTGGTGGTGATGGGATTGCCGGGAGTTGGCTTTTCTGCAGTGGCCATCGGCTATGACTATGCTATCGCCCCAGGCGACCCGAATTTCGCTGCCTTCATACTTCCCGAGGGTATCGGGGATAACCTGTACGATCTATACCTATTCAACGGAACGGAGTACTACTTCAAGGCACATGTTACCGGGGGAATTCCGGGGTACATCTTCGATCCGGGCGGTGTTGACCGTTTTCGGATTCTCGGCATCGAGGCCTCCGCAGGAATCGATCCCAACGATCCGGCCGCTTTCGGGACGTTGCTTGCGTGGGTCGAAGAATGTGATTGCACAGAAATCGAGCACGCCATCATCCAAACTGTTTTCAGTGATCTCCCCATCGGATACTGGGCAGATGACTCTATCATGGCAATTTATGATGCCGGAATTACGCTGGGTTGTTCCCAGAATCCCTTAATGTATTGCCCTGAAAGTAAAGTCACAAGGGAGCAGATGGCAGCTTTCATTATAAGGGCCATGGAGGGAGATCCTGCCGGAGTCTGTATTGCACCGCCATTTACTGATGTGCCAGTGGATAGCCCGTTCTGCATGCACATCCAGAGGGCAGTTGCCCTTGGCATCACCCAAGGGATCGGTGTAGGTCTCTTTGGTCCCAGTCAAAACGTGACGAGAGAGCAGATGGCGGCGTTTTTGACTCGGGCGCTGGACATAGTCCCCGCAGATGGATACTGTCGCGTGACGGATCCCTTCACCGATGTGGCCTGTGACAGGTGGAGCTGCAAGTATATAAAAAGACTTTACGAGTCAAGAATTACTGTAGGGATTGGGGTTGGCCGATTTGGACCGGACGATTATGTGACCAGGGCTCAGATGGCCGTCTTTCTAACAAGAGCATTAACATTTCTGGAAAAATGGAGCGAGTGCAGCGCTACCGGTTACTGCGGTCCCGAGGGCGGCGAGTTGATGGTCACCGACCCCGTTAGCTATGTATATGGAGTGAGGATCGTGATTCCCCCGGGCGCTTTGGATTCCGTGCGCTCTTTAACGATCGAGGAGGCGTATGGAGTTGCCCCTTCCCTCCCCGCAGGATTCATTGCCTATCCCAACGGTCTGAACAGCCGGGCCGTCTTCCAGCTCGATACTGCCGGCGATAAGCCCTATGACCTGGGTCTGGAGTTCTACTTGCCCGTACAGGGCATGACGATCGGGCCCGGGGAGATCGCTTGCGCATTCGCGTACGACGGACGGACGGGCAAGTGGCGCATCGTCCTGCCCGATACCATCGATGGCACCACCATGACCTTCAAAACCACCTATCGGGAGATGTGGATGTGGGGAAAGATCGTCATCGATCAGGTGACAGAGGAGTATCTCGTTCAGTTGATTGAGGAGAAGTACGGCGCTGACACCTGGAGTGCCATACTCGATAGGATCAATCAATTTTACAACGAGCCCGAAGTTCAGCAGCTCCAAACAGACTGCGCAAGCCTCAGAGCCTTTCGTGACGGCTACCTTGAGTCGATGAGCCAGACGTTCCGGCAGCGCCTGGAAACCTGGCAGGGCCAATTCGGCGATTGCGTCATTTGCAAATACAGCTCTTGCGGCACCTGCAACGTGCTCTCGGAGGAATTCTTGAGCGAAGTTTTCACCTACCTCAAAGCCAAGATCGAATACGAATTTATTCAGCTCCTTATGGGCACTTACCATATTTTATTTTTAACCAATGAGCCAAGTTGGATCGTTGACTATGTCCTCTTTTGGAGAATGGAGCTTCTCTACGCGGAAATGAACTCGCTGGGTTGCGCCTATGAGTGCGTCACGGATAAGGGCGGCCAGGTCTTTTGGATGGACTTTGCAGCCTATTACGCGTCCAAAATGGGGCAGGCGATGATTACCCTGGCCATCAATGAGGGATGGGTCACCTGCCCCTGAAAAGGGGCGGTTGACCCGCTTCATTCCCGGAGAGTCGGCCGGCCGCATGGTCACTCACGTTGATTGCTTCATTGTTAAAATATCTATAGAGCTTCAGCCGAAGATTATCTGCCACCTTAATAATGCCGGTTGATAAGAGATCGAGGCATAGAAGCGAAGAAAGGGGGATGCGATGAAAAAGAACTTGGTCGTTTTATTAATCCTGATGAGTCTGTTAATGGTTAACCATGCGCAGGCATTATGCACAGGAGGGGTGTTTAGTGATGTGAACATAAACACTGTGGGAGAATTTTTCTGTGATTTTATCGAGAGGTTTCGAGACCTCGGGATCACAAGTGGGTGCGTGGCAGATAATCCGCAGACTCCGGAGAATGAGGCACAGTATTGTCCGGGGTTTAATGTTCCCCGCGATCAGATGGCGGTCTTTGTGACCCGTGCGATTGAGAAGGTGACAGCGAAGACTCCCGAGCAGATAGCGCTTCTGAAGTGGTATGGGGTGAATCAGACTGCCCAGTTCGGTGTGGGCCCCACGCCGATGGCAATAGCCTTCGATGGGGCCAACATCTGGGTGTCGAGGGCGAGCGGCTTAGCCACAAAGTTGCGGGCCAGTGACGGGGCCAGCCTCGGCGACTTTATTGGGGGGGGCTCAAATTCAAGAGGAATAGCCTTCGACGGGGCCAATATCTGGATGACAAACGAGGGCAGCAACTTCGTTTCAAAACTTTAGGAGGCTCCAGGAAAGTTTCCCTGATGAGATAAGTACTATCCACATGGCTCCCTTTGTTGTGGAGAGGGCTCGTAATCGAAGCCCGCAATGCCTGGGAATACGCAGGAGAGTGGATGAGGCTTGTCTTTGGTCAATCGGATCTTTGAAGATTGAGAAAGAAGCTGGCGAACTAAATCTCTATCCAGTTCTCAGTAAATGAAGGCAGGGTTCCCATGTGGCTCTGCCTTCTTTATTTATTTCTTCGGTAATCATAGACGTTTCAATGCCTCCCGGGCAATTTCGCTCCGATTTTTCCTTGACTTCTTGCTTGCCTTTGTCAACAGGCGATCGAGATCTTTATCCAGCCGGATGGTTATGGTCGCAGTTTTTATGCAAAATAATGTAAGACATCTCCACAGGGGGGTCAATATAATCTTCTTACCCGATCCCGTCTTATTTATGTTTTATATTTTATGCGACGAAGGTAGGCTGTTCAGGTGACAATTGTCTCTCAAAATATGACACGATCAGAGGCCGTTGGCTATTTTTCCGTCGCGGAGGTGGACCTTACGGGAGGAGTAACCGGCATTTTCCGGGTTGTGGGTGACCATGATGATCGTCTGCCCCTCACTGTTGAGCGATTTGAATAACTCCATGATCTCCTTTCCGGTTTTGGTGTCCAGATTTCCGGTGGGCTCGTCCGCAAGCAGGATGGGCGGCGCATTGACCAGGGCCCGTGCGATGGCCACCCTTTCCTGTTCTCCTCCCGACAATTGATCCGGGAGTCTCTTCTCCTTTTTTTTCAAACCCGTTCTCTCCAGGATCTCCTCCGCCATTTTAATCTGTTCCCGGTTCGATCTTTCAGTGATCGACAGAGGAAGCATCACGTTTTCGATGACGGTGAGGTAGGGGATCAATTGAAAGGATTGGAAGATGAAGCCCAGATACTCTCTTCGGAAATCGGCCAGTCTCTCGAGTGGCAGTTTATAGATGGGAATATCGTCCACCACCACTTCGCCCGTGGTGGGATGGTTGAGTCCGCCGAGAATGGTGAGGAGGGTTGACTTCCCTGACCCGGAGGGACCCATCACCGATATGAATTCTCCCCTATCGATACGGAGATCCACATCAACAAGGGCGCCAACCTTCTCTTCCCCGCTCTCATAAATCTTGGACAGGTTTTTAATCTCAATCAAGCCCATCATAAAACCGTTGGAGGACCGTTTCACCTGAGGTTTGAGGATCACCTCCCCCGGCCTCCCGGCAGGTGGGTTTAAGGCAGAATCTCTTTTGCCTTTAGCCTAAAGTCCACGGGAGTGGACGCTCCTCCAACCTCTACCCTTTTAGAGCGCTCTCAATGCCTCTGTCGGGTCCATCTTCGAGGCATGAATGGCCGGATAGATGCTCGACAGAATCCCGGTCAGGGCTGAAAGAAAGATGGCTCCAATCGCCAAAGCCGGATCGATCACCCATTTGACGCTCTTCATTCCAAGGAACATCGGCCCGATGAAATGGGAGATGCCCAGCCCCAGGAGATATCCCGTCACTCCCGCGATCAATCCCACAATCAGAGCCTCCAAAAAGATGATCCTCACAATATGGGATTTCCGGAACCCGATGGCCCGGAAGATCCCGATCTCCTTCTTCCGTTCATTGACCGATGCCATCATATTGGTAAAGACGATCAGGGCTCCGATGACAAGGACGATGATCGAAATCCCGATAGAAAATTTCTTGAAATGATCCAGCGCCTCCATTTTGGTCTGCAGCGTCTGTTTGATGGCCGTCACCTTGGCATGGGGCAACTTCTTTGAAATCTGATTTACGATCTCTTCGATCGGGCAGGTGTTGCAATAGGCGGATACTTCGATCAGGCTTACCGCCCGAGGCTTATTGAGCGCCTCTTGCACAAAACCCAGATCGGCAAAGATGAGAAAGTCGTCCTGAGAACCCGTCTCTCCAAGTACTCCTGAAATTCTGACCTTCTTCCCGTTAATCGTTAAGGGATCGTTCGTGCTCTTAAAAAGCTTTACGGCCAACTCGTTCCCGAGAAGCACCTCCTCATTGTTCTTCGGAATCTCCCCATGGACCTTCCACCATTTCTTCAGTCGGGTCTCTTCTTGAAAATGAACGCCCATCAGAGGAACTTTTTTCCCCTCGATCTCCACCGTCCCGATGAATTTCGGTGAAATGGCGCTGATGTTCTCCTGGACCTCGATCTGGCGGATCTTCGCAATATCGGAATCCTTCAGGGCATAGGCATCCATCGTCACCCCTCCGATATTCATCCCGCCATAAGAGAGGGAAAGGTCATCCGATCGGGGAATGATGAGGATGTTTGCTCCAAATTCATCCAATTTGTTCGAAATATCCTCGTTCATCAAACGGGAAATCGAAACAAGGGAGATCACCGTCGTAATGCCAATGGTGAGTCCCAGAATGAGAAAAAAGACCTTTCCCTTCCGCCTCCGGAGATTATTGATCGAGATATCTTTCAGTTTCATACGTTTAAACTCTTGGCTTCCAATCCAGAACAACCTTCTCGTCGATGACAATCGAATCCTTCTCCAGCGTGTTCGGGATCACCTCCGGAGGGTAATTCATGCATCCACCGCTGATCCCTTTGAGCGTCTCAAGATTCCATTCGGTATAGCAGGCATTGCACACCATGGATTTGTCCTTGATATGGAAGCGGGTCGATTTGCAGGGCTCGCACATGCTGATCGCCGTAACCACTCTTCCTGCCATGGTCAGATAGGCTAACAGCGGTATCTTAAGCCCCTTCCCTTCATATTCGAACCGGACGATCTTCTTCTCCTTGACCACATGGACAGGAATCATAATCTTCCCGTTCTCCACCTTTGCCTGGACATCGGTCATCCGGACCGTCTGCCCGCTGTAATCGACCTTGTCGCTCACCTTCGGTTGTGAGGAAACTTTTGGATTGGCCCCGGTCTTTCCCTGAACAAGCCAGTAGGCAATCCCTCCGAGAGCGATTGCAACGACAACCAGAAGGATGAGCGACCATGAAGGTCTCCCCTTCTTTCCTCCTAATACCTTCTCTTTCTTATCTTGAAATGATGAACCTGACTCCATCTAACCTTCCTTCCTTTCTCCCCCCAACCCTCTTTTCCCTCGCCGCCCCCTCAGGGTGGAAGGCAAGGGTAAATTATTCACTCACCATTAATCTCTTGATATCACTTTCTGAGACAGGTGAAACAAATAGAGACTGATTCTGATCTTCTTCAAATTTCCTGTAATTTACTTCGACTTTCTCCATTCCTTTGGCCTTGCTGTAGCGGGCTGTAATGGAGGCCCCCCGATCTATCTCCGTCACGTCGGCCTCTCCTCTTAGAAGAGAGAGGGGACCGGGATAACGAACTGTTTTCAGCAGGATATCTCCCGCCTGCGAGAAGGTTTCGATCTTCTGATTCTCCTCCTCGTTTCTCCCGACCACCAGTTTCGCCTTCGGAGAGAGGCGGAAATGCCTTCCGAACTTCAAAAGATGGACGTCATTGAGAGAAAATCCGTATCCATGGTCCATCAGATCTCTGATCCGGCGTCCAAAACCCGGATCGGTCAGCAGGCACCCTCCTGCCGGACAGGGATAGTCATGGAGATTGAACTGTTCGGCCAATTTGATCTGCGGTTTTCTTGATCGTCCCTGGATATTCAGAAGTCTCTTGCGATCTATCCATCCTTCCCTCTCCGGAAGAGTAACCGGAAGGAATTGAGCCGAGAGGGGGCGCAGAATAAGTCCTTCCAGCCCGGCCTCCTTTTCGATCAGGCGCATGGCATCCCTTCTCTGGGACATGGGCCTCTGCCCCAATACTTCGCCGGTGACGATGAAAGAGGCTCCTGACTCCTCCATATAAGCTTTCGCTTTCTTCAGCATGAAGATCCGGCAATCGATGCAGGGGTTCATGTTCCTTCCGTATCCGTGTCTCGGATTTCTGACCACATCGAGATATTCTTCGGAGACATTGAATACCTTTAACGGGATGCCCAACGTCTCCACCGCCTTCTGGGAGGCCAGACAGGCGGCTCCCCGGTTCGTGCAGGTGCAGAAGACCGTTATGAAATTGAGGGCCTCCAGCTCAATGCCTTGATCGAGGACCAGCCTGGCTGCAAGCGTGCTGTCAAGACCTCCGGAAAGGAGTCCGAGCGCCTTCATCTCAAAACCTCATTCATCGATCCCGAGCGGAATCCCTGAAGGTCCAGGGTGATGTAGTGGTAGCCAATCTTCTTCAGATGGGCAACCACTCTCTCCCTGATTTCCTCGTCCAGTAATCTTCCGAACTCTTCCTTGAAGATCTCGATTCTTGCAAGGTCCTGATAGTGCCGGACCCGGACCTGCTTAAAACCCAATCCGATCAGGAAATCTTCCGCTTCATTCACTCTCTTCAATCCATCTGCCGTAATCTCCTCCCGGTATGGAAAACGGGAGGCCAGGCAGGCAAACGAAGGCTTATCCCAGGTGGGAAGCCCCAATTTTTTCGAGGCTTCTCTCACATCTTTTTTGGAAAAGGAGGCTTCGGCAAGAGGGCTCCGGATCCCCAGCTCTCTCACCGCCTTCTTCCCTGGTCGGTAATCCTTCTCATCATCGACGGTTGAACCTTCAACGATCGAAGATATGTTCTCCTTCCGGGCCACCGTTTTTAACTCACCGAAGAGCTCTCTTTTGCATAAGTAGCAACGATCAGGTGGATTCTTTGAGAATCCGTCGATCTCCAATTCGTTTGATTCGATCAGGCGATGGTTCACGCCTATCTCCCGGGCCATCTTCTCCGCTCCCTTTAATTCCCTTTCGGGATAGAGGGGAGAGAGGGCAGTCACCGCAAGGACATTTTCTGCTCCGAGGGTATCTCTGGCCATCTTGAGAAGGAAGGTGCTATCGACTCCGCCGGAAAATGCCACCAGCACCTTTCCCATGGATTGGAAAATTTCTTTTAGTTTTTCAATTTTGGTTTTTAACTCCGAATTCATCATTACAACCTCTTTATACCATATCCGTGTCCGTTCTTTTTGTCTGCAATTGAAAATTTATTTTATCGTGCATTGCTAATGTAGTGTCTCTAACACTTCTTTACATACTCCGTTCGCCCTGAGCTTGTCGAAGGGTGAACTATATCGAGGGGTTCCGTTCATGGTTCGATC
This sequence comes from Deltaproteobacteria bacterium RBG_16_49_23, assembly GCA_001798855.1. Lineage (GTDB taxonomy): Bacteria > Desulfobacterota > BSN033 > BSN033 > UBA1163 > RBG-16-49-23. The sequence continues at coordinate 28,335 of MGQQ01000049.1, forward strand.
CCGCGCTTCGCGGGATCGAACCATGAACGGATTGTAAAGCGATTATTGAGACACTACACTAACTGCTAATTGACAATTGCTCATTGTTAATTGATCACTTCCTTAATCCACCCTCCTCCGAGAACCGTCTCCCCAGCATAAAAGACAGCGGCCTGCCCGGGAGTGATGGCTTTCTGCGGGGTTCTAAGATTCACCTCCAGTGCGTCTTCTCCTGTGGGAGAAAGGACGGCTTCTACGCCGGGGTGGCTATATCGGATCTTCACCTTGCAGGAAACAGGTGAATCATTTTCCTGAGGACGGATCCAGTTGATCGAATGGGCGATGAAGGCATCCCCGTAAACCTCTCTCTCTTCTCCCACAATGACCGCATCCCTTTCACGGTCTATTCCGATCACATAGAGGGGTTTTCCTTTTGCGAGCCGGAGTCCTCTTCTCTGCCCTATCGTGTAAAAAGGGATCCCCTTATGTCTTCCCAGGACATTTCCTTCCCTATCAAGGATGGGTCCTGATGTAATCTCTCCTTTTAACCTCTCGGATAAAAAATAGTGATAGGAGGCTTCGGGAATAAAACAGACTTCCTGACTTTCGGGCTTGTCATGGACTCGAAGGCCTGCTTCAAATGCCATCTTCCTCACTTCTTCTTTTCGAAATTCCCCCAGCGGGAACAGGGTATGTCTGAGTTGATCCTGTCTGAGGGAGAATAAGACATAAGACTGGTCTTTCTTCCGGTCTGCCCCTCTCTTCAAAAGATACCGGCCGCTCTCCCCATCGAGTTCCAGCCGTGCATAATGACCGGTGGCGACATGGTCGGCTCCCAATTTCATGGCTCTCTTTAAAAATGATCCGAACTTCAACTTCTCGTTGCAGAGGATACAGGGATTGGGGGTTCTTCCCTCCCTGTATTCCTTGCAGAAATAATCAATGACCTCCTTCTCAAACTCCTCTTTAAACTGAAAGACATAAAAGGGGATTTCGAGTTGAAGGGCAACGCGTCTCGCATCCTCCATATCCGAAAAACCGCAACACCGGGTAGAACCGGTCTGGCTGAGGTCCTGTGTTCCGATGCACATCGTCGCCCCGACCACTTCGTAGCCCTCTTCCTTGAGAAGCCAGGCCGCAGTGCTTGAATCGACTCCGCCGCTCATCGCCACCACCACTCTTTTCTTCATGCCCGCTCTTTATGACAGAAGCTCGACCCCTTGAATCCTTGAACCCTTCTCTTAAAACAGAATCTCCATCGCCTGATAGGGGCAGACCGGAATGCAGAGCTCGCAGGCAATGCACTTGTCCCGGTTGAAGGAGACCTCCATCGTTTTTCTATTGACGTCCAATGCCTGTGGGTGACAGACGGAAATACAAGCCGTACAATGGGTGCAGCGATCCTCATGCCATTTGACATCCTGAGCCAAGGGTTGAGTCTCTATCCCTAGATTTCTCAGATATTGGAATCCAGCTTCCAGCCCTGCCCTCTTACCAACGATCTCCAGAACAAGCCTTCCCTCCTCTTTAGGTGTGATTCGGGCTCTCAGAATATTGACCGTCAAATCATAATCTTTGACCAGTTTGGAAATCACCGGTTGATCGACCAGATGGGACGGGTAATTAAAAACCACTCTTTTCTTCTGCATGACAACCCCCTTTCCAAAATCAATGATCAATGTTCAATGGTCAATGGGCAATGGTCATTGATTATTGATAATTGATAATTGACCATTGATCAATGAAAATTGGTTATTTACTCTTTTTAATGGGTCTCTCCTTCAAGGGTTTAAAGACAATCCCCGAATCAACGGAGGGGAGCAATTCAACCGGTTGGGTTAAAAAGAACTTTCCTGCCTCGATCCATTCTTTCAGGATCCGGGCAATCTCTCCCGCCCTAAGATAGCTGGAAAGACCGGAGGTGGGGACCTCCTTTCCCTGAACCGTTATTTTCCCGCTCTTGAGTTGTCTGTAATTGGCCTCCCCCAGACTTCCCGGAATGCACTGGGGATAGGATTCGCTGTAGTCCACGATCTGTGCCCAGATCTCCTCATCCTTGACCATCGAATGCCGTAGAATTTCTTCATTCAGGATAGGAATGGGAACGCCAATTCCTACGGTGAGCGTGACTCCGTACCCTGTGAATGAAGTCCCTCTGAGCCATTTCGGACTCATCATCTTGAGGTCTCCTTTGACAGCGAGCGTCCCAGCCGTCATTTTAGGGACGCCGTTTTCCGTCCTTGCCACTCCGGGATTATGTTGCGTGCCGCTTCCCACAACGTATCCGACACCTCCGCCCAGAAAGATCCTCGTGCCGATGCCGATCGTTTTATAATAGGGATCATTGAGAAGAGGGCTTAACTGACCTGCGTTGCAGTAATTGGCATTTCCCAGTTTGGGCTGGATAACCCCCATATAGGTGTAGATCATCCGGTCTGAAAGATTGACCGCCACATTATAATTTTGATAGGCATTCCTCATATTGAACAGAACAGCTTCATTCATATCCTTCAGGGAGATATCCGTTTCCAGCGTTTTCCGTGGATAGCAGTCCGTCCCATAAGCCGTTGCGCTCAGACGGACATCCTTTCCCGCAACCAGTTCCTCGATGACATGGGCTCCTCCGTAAGAAAACTTCCCCGGGTAGATCTTATTTCTGGGGTCATCCTCAGCCATCGCCGTTGCCCCCAGGAAAAAGTCGACTGCGGCGAATCCCGTATAGACCGGAATATCATTGAGGAAGGTCTTTCCTCCCCCCAGTTTAATCCTCGGTTTCGAGTGGCCGACATTGAAATAGGCCCCTGAGGAGCACATCGGGCCGAAGGTCCCTGTGGTCACTACATCCACCTCTTGTGCTGTCTTTTTGGCTCCCTTTTCAGCGGCATAATCGATAATCTCTTCAGCTGTAAGAACAACCGCCTTTCCTTTCCTGATCTTCTCGTTTATCTCCTCAATGGTTTTAACCATTTCTTCCCTCCTCAAATTAGCTTATGGCATATCGCGTATAGCCTATTGTTAGTAGTGTCTTGTTTTATAGAGGATAGCTCATGATTTTTAACCATCAGCTATCAGCTATCTGCTAATTGTTCCCCTCACGGGGTGATACATGATCCATAACATATCACCACCCCCTCTGATTCATTTCAGATTGCGGATTTCAGATTGCAGATTGAAAAACCATTTTCCCATCGTTCCAGTATTCCATCATTCCAATATTCCAGAATCTTCTATTTCAGTTCATTAAACGGCCAGGCGCTGATGTATCGCTCCCCGGTATCGGGAAGGATGACGACGATCATCTTGCCCTTGCTCTCAGGCCTCTTGGCCACCTCGACCGCCGTCCAGGCTGCTGCACCGGAGGAGATCCCTGCAAGCACACCTTCTTCCTGGGCCAATCTTTTTGTAAACGATCCGGCGTTCTCATTCGATACTCTGATCACTTCATCCACCAGATCCATCCGGAGCACCTCCGGAATGAAACCTGCTCCAATCCCCTGTATCTTGTGCGGTCCGGGTCTTCCTCCGGAGAGCACGGGAGAGCTTTCCGGCTCAACGGCAATGGTCCTCAATTCCGGTTTTTTCCCCTTGATGAACTCTGAAATTCCCGTGATCGTTCCACCGGTTCCAACGCCTGCCACCAGAATGTCGATCTTTCCATCCGTATCCTCCCAGATCTCCACGGCTGTTGTCTTCTTATGGACCTCCGGGTTGGCAGGATTCCTGAACTGCTGGGGGATAAAATACCGGGATTCCGTACGGGCCATCTCCTCCGCCTTTTTCACCGCTCCGGTCATTCCCTCATTCCCCGGGGTCAGGATGACCTCAGCACCGAACATCCTGAGGAGATGGACCCTCTCCTCGGACATGGTGTCAGGCATCGTCAAAACCAACGGGTATCCCTTTGATGCACAGACAAAGGCTAAGGCAATCCCCGTATTCCCGCTGGTGGGTTCCAAAATAATGGTCTCCTTCCGGATCAGTCCGGCTCTCTCTGCGGCATCAATCATTGAAACACCGATGCGGTCCTTGACGCTACTGCATGGATTGAACGACTCCAGCTTTGCCACGACCTCCCCCTGACAGCCTTCTGTCATCCGGTTCAATCTTAATAAAGGAGTGTGACCTACCAGTTCGGAAATAGAGCGAGCTATTTTAGCCACTTTATTCTCCTATAAAAATACGAGCTTCTGATTTCGCCTGCCTTCGCCGAAGCGGCTACGCGCAGGCAGGTGCTTCGGATTTAATATTTTGTATCAATTTTTCACTTTTAAAAAGGTTATCTAATCCCCCTTCATCCCCCTTTGTCAAAAGGGGGAAATATTTTCTCCTCCCTTTGGTCTCCGACCCAGAGCGGTCTCCGACCCGGAGGGCAAAGGGAGGTGGGGAGGGATTTTATAAGATTTATTTCATACCGATAATTTGATAAAATATTTTAAAATTATATTTGGTACATTGGAGGGGTCTTCCCCTCTTTCTCCCTTTTTCGATTCACCATCTCTTCAAAGGTGACAGAACTGAAAATCTTATGGATCGCCTCAGAAGCCTCCTTCCAGATTTCCCGGGTTACACATAAATCAGCTTTTCGGCATTCTTTCGGATCTCTTAAGCATTCAAGCAATTGGATTGCTCCATCCAGGATTTCGACCACATCATTGAGACAGATTTCCGAAGGCGGTTTGGCTAAGGAATAGCCTCCCTTCGAACCACGTATCGATTTCACCAGGCCGGCTGTCCTCAGCGGGATGATGACCTGCTCGAGATACTTCAAAGAGATATCCTCCTTCCCTGCAATCTCTTTCAAATCAACAGGCCCCTCTCCATAACGGGACGCAAGCTCGAGCATAGCCCTTGCCCCATATCTAATTTTAGTTGAAATTCTCATGGGTTATAAATCTATACTTTTTCGATAGGAATTTGCATTTTATAACTTACCCAATTGTGGGCTGTCAAGGGATGACAGGAAAAATCATTAAAACCCCGGAAAATCTTGCTGAAGGATTACGGATAGGCAGGGCTATGAAAAACCGTGGATAATAGCTGAAGCAAACTTTAGAGAATCTCCACCCTTAAAACCCTTCTGGTATTGGGCGTGATTTTGACCCGCTCATCGATTCTGTATCCGGCGACCCAGGCGATGATCTCGCCCGAGATGAGAAGAGGAATGTATTCTCTCTCAAACTTTGGTATTTTGTGGTCAATAAAAAATTCCTTCAACTTCTGTGTCCCCCCAGTTCCCATGGGTTGAAACCGGTCGCCGGGTCTGAAATTTCTGATCCTTAACGGAAACCGGAGGCTCTGGTAATCGATGAGGGCGACATTTGGGGAATCATCAAGCCGTCCGGATTTGTCCCACCCTCTCTCCTCAGTCACCACCTCCCTTCCAATCTCCTGGATATAGGTCCGGCCGGGTATAGGAAGCTCTACTTCAAAGGGTGGAATCGTTTTGGGCCTCTCCTTCCTTAACAAGATCATATCATATCGCTTCTCCAGACAGAGGCCATGGGATAACTCCAGGAAAAAGCTTGCGGAAGGTCGATCGAGTCTCCTGTAAATCAAATTTGCGTCCGACCATTCCCCGTCGTCCATTGTCGACCCGCCATCCATCTTCTCCAGCATCTTTTGAATGAATCTCCACTGGATGGCTTGATGAAGGGAGCTGTAGGATGAGAATTTAAAGGCAACACCATTCTCCTCTTCCCGGGTGATTTTTTGATAGACCTCTCCTGCTTCCTTTTCAATAAAATTATTCTCCTCCCTCAGGAGGATTGATGTCCTGACGACGGCTCGCCGGAAACCGGGCTGGAACTCCTGTTCAATGAGAGGAATAAGGTTGAGCCGGAGACGGTTCCGGAGATACTCTTTTTTCAGATTGGATGAATCGATGAGATAGGGGATGGCGTTTTCCCGGGCAAAAGCCTCGATCTCCTCTTTCCAAACATCAAGGAGGGGCCGGATTACCCTGTTCTCCCGGATGGGAAGCATCCCCTTGAGGCCCTTTAACCCGGATCCTCTGAAGAGTCTTAACAGGACAGTCTCTACCTGATCGTCGGCATGGTGACCCAGGGCGATCTTGCCTCCGCCATACTTCTTAAGGAGACGGTGAAAGAATTGGAAACGGACTTTCCTGGCCGCATCCTGCAAGGAAAAGCCCCCTGCCTCCTTGAACTCCTTCACATTGAACGTTCCGTATTCGAAAGGAAGGCCAAGCCGGACGGATACCTGCTGAACGAGCTCGGCCTCTCTTTCTGATTCAACAGGCCGAAGCCCATGATGAATGTGGGCAATAATAAGAGAGAGTTCAAATTCCTGGCGGAAACCATTCAGGAGGTGCAGGAGGACCATTGAATCCACTCCGGCCGATACACCCACGATCACCCGGTCGCCTCTCTCCAGCAGACGGTAGCGATCAATGGCCCTTCTGACTTGTTCGACCAGCATAGAACATTCTCACATCTTTTTTTCTCCCAGGGGGCCCACCCGGATCTGAACCTCTGTGGTTCCAGACCATTTCTCTGTAATCTTGATCGTGCAGGTCTTATCGGGTTTTGAAAAATTGAGGATCGATTCCTTCCCCTTAAAACTGTTCACCAGTTTCCAGTTGTCTTTCTCCATGTGGTAATGGAAAAAATCGATCAGGGAGTCCACATCGAGTCTCCATTTGGTGAAGAGCAGGACGCCTGTTTTAAAACGGGGGGTCTCGTAGACAAAAGATTTATTCTGTTTATAATTTAAATCTTTCGGAATACGAACATCCTCAAAATGGTAATATTTACTTGTGGTCTCGACTCCCCTTTTCTCAGGTTCCTCTCTCCTCTCCCTCACTGTGGAAGAACATCCAGTCCAGGCCAGACCGATGAAAAGAACCGCAAACAAAAAACAGGCAACCTTGGTTCTTGAAATCATCCCTCTCATAACTTTCCTCCTTTTTAATCGCATGATTATCTGTGTAATCAGAGATTTCGGGGTTTTTCAGAAATCTCACAAAAGATGTTTATCACCCTGTTACGAGAAAAGCAAGAAAAAAGCAAAAGGCTCCTTCATCGGAGCCTTGATAATGTCTGTTCCTAAAGAAATAGCCGCATAATGTTTCGTCATTCCAGCAAAAGCCGGAATCCAGTTTATTCAGAAGGTTCTGGATGCCGGATCAAGTCCGGCATGACGGCGAGAAGAGATTGACGAAAAAGCCTGCCCTACCTGTTCCGATCGTGACCGTTCCCCATCTGGGTGGGTTCGAAGAGATCAGTATGGATGTATCCAAGCCTCCGGACGTCTCCGCTATTAAAAGGAGCGGGAAGCTTGTATTGATGTTGACCTTTCCCCCCTGAAACAAACTCAAAGGGAAAAACAACCTCATTGCTCTCATTCCCGGCTTTATCGAAAACGGACAGCCTCAGGCGGATATTGGTCCATTCTTTCAGATAGGAGGTCCGGCTGCTGAAGGTATTCCATTGGAGATACCCTTTTAAATGCTTTCGATTAGGGCCCTTAATAATCGTCCAATCGGCTGGATAATATCCATAACCCAGTTGGTCGACTTGAATTGCAATTTTCGACATATCCCCATCCGGGTCTTCCGCTTCAATATAGATCTTCAAGACATATCCGTAATATCCTTTTTCAACAGCAAAACTATTTGTAATCACAGGGGGATTCCCTGCAGGGTTGGCCTCTGACCAAACCAGAGACGGAGCGATCAGAACGACCAAAGCCAATACCATTAAAAAATATGATATTTTTTTCATCTTCGATCCCTCCTTCTTACTAAAATATAAGATTGATTGGCCTGGTTTTCAAGGAGTCAGGGGGAGGGCCTGTTTTGCCTGCGTCTGGGCTTTTGATTTTTATATCGACCTTCCCGAAATATCATCCCCGTCCTTTTCGCCTCTTCGAAGACCTCTTTGATGGAGATCCCCTGGTTTAAGGCCAGTCTTTTACAATCCTCATATTCCGGAGAGAGGTTGGCCATCTTCCCCTCCCATTTGGCAAGCTTAAACCGGAGCTTTCCGTATCTTGTCCGGAGAGAAAGAATCTCCCGGTCCGCACAACTCCTCTCCTCCTCCCGCCATCTCAAACCGAGCGTGGTCGTTTCGCTGATCAGAAAATCGATGACCGATGAGAGCTTCTCGCCCGGGCAGATGGTGGTGAGCAGGGTTGCAGGGCGGTTCTTCTTCATCAGAATGGGGGTGAGAAAAACCTCCTGCACCTCCATCCCAAAAAGCCTCTCCATGACATAGTCATAGAACTGGGGATTCATATCGTCGATGTTCGTTTCAACAACCATCACCTTCTCTTTTCCTGCAACCGCCTCTTCCCTTCCGATGATCAGTCTGAGAAGGTTCGGATGGGGAAGGTCGTCCCGGCCCGCTCCATACCCGATCTTTTCCACTCTCATCCCGGGCATCTTCCCGAACTCGGACCCCAATGAAGTAAGCAGCGCCGCACCCGTGGGAGTGAGGAGCTCCTTTTCCACCCCTGAGGAATAGATGGGTTTCCCTTTCATCAGGGAGAGCGTGGCAGGTGCGGGAACGGGAAGGATGCCGTGCTCGCATCTGACAAAACCCGTTCCCACATTGACTCTCGAAACATAAAGCTTATCAATCTCCAGTTGACGAAAACCCCAGACGGCTCCAACGATATCGACGACAGAATCGAGCCCTCCGATCTCATGGAAATGGATCTCCTCCGGCGGTCTCCGGTGAATCTTCGCCTCGACAGAGGCGATCCTTTCGAAGACCTCCCTGCTCTTCTCTTTCACTTCGGATTCGAGTCGGCCCCGGTCAAGGATCTGAAAGATCTCCTTCAGACTCCGGGAGTGTCTCTTCTCATCCTGACCTTCCACAATGACCTGAGTGGCGGAGATCCCCCCTTTCAGGACTTTCCTAACCTTCAGGAAAACATGCGGAAGCCGGAGTTTTTTCAGTTCCTCTCTCAATCCCCGGGAACTTAGCCCCGCATCGATCATGGACCCGAGGATCATGTCACCGCTTGCTCCAGAGAAACAGTCGAAATAAGCCACCTTCATGTTCAGCTCCAGTTTTCTATGTTTTGTACATTATCCAAAAACCCGAGAAGAAAATCAATACCCCATCCCTCCTCCCTTATGACTGAGAAAAGAAAAGAAATTTGATTTCTCATACGATCTACGGTATAAAATTCATTATTTTTAACTCCCATTTCTTGAAACAAAGGATAAAAGACGATTTCTCTAAAATCCTTTTTTCCCTCTCTCCCGGGCTGGCTCATGATGACCGGGATATCCATCCTTTCAATCGTTCTTTCCCGGCAGATCGTTATCGGAAATCGAAATCCGCTGGAGAGCGTTACGATTGCCATCCTCCTCGGTCTGTTCTTTAGAAATATTCTTCCTTTACCTTCCTTCGTTCATCGGGGGATATCAAACTATGAGGTTCCTCTCAAGTTTGGAATCATCCTCTTAGGCATCGGTCTCAGTTTCATGGCCATCCTCGAAATAGGGGCAAAGGCCATCACAGTGATCTTGCTCTGCCTCCTGATCGCGCCGGCTCTTCTTTTCATGATTGGCAAAAAGGCCGGCCTCTCTGAAAAACTGAGCCTCCTCATCGGGATTGGAACAACCATCTGCGGAAGCACCGCGATTGCGATTACCGCGCCTGTCATCGAAGCGGAAGGGGATGATGTCTCCTATGCTGTGGCTACGATTTCTCTCTTTGGAATCGGGGCCATGTTTCTCTTGCCGGTGGCGGCAAGGCTGTTGGAACTGAATGAAACGATGTTTGGCATCTGGGCTGGAACGGCCATTCACGCCACGCCTCAAGTCGTTGCTGCAGGCTATATGTACGGGGAGGTGGCTGGGCAGGTCTCCACCGTGGCGAAGCTGACACGAAATATCTTCATGGCTCCAGCCGTCTTTCTCATCGGGTTATGGTACATGAAGAAGAAATTGATAAAGGCCGGGGACCTCACGAAAAAGACAAGGTATTCGAAAGCCATCCCCCTCTTTCTTTTTGGATTCCTGGCGTTCGCTGTGATCCGAACGATCGGAGATGGAATGTCGATTCTTCCTGCCCCTCAATGGCGATGGACCGTCCAGCAGGTGAGTGAGCTGGGAAAATTTCTTGTCCTGATCGCCATGGCCGGAATCGGTCTCAATACGAAGCTGAACACCCTCAGGCAGATTGGACCAAAACCTTTCTTCGTTGGTCTGGTAGCCTCTATCCTCCTTGCCATCATCAGCCTGCTTCTCGTTCACATCCTGGGGATATCCTGAGAGCTCTGAAAAACTACTTTTCGCTCTCTTAATGGGTTTCTAATCTGCGTAATCGGTTCCTAATCGATGTAATCAGAGATTTCTGAACTTTTCAGATATCTCACCCTGAATGCTTGACAATTGATAAACGAATGAGTAAAAATGAATCACATTTGGCGGTGTAGCTCAGTCGGTCAGAGCATGCGGCTCATATCCGCAGTGTCCGGGGTTCAAATCCCTGCACCGCCACCATTTTATCTTTAGATTTAAATAACTTATCTCCAGAAACCTCTGTAAAAAAAGTGAGAACAAGGGGAACTGTCTTTCCTTTCATTACGTCAACTAATTTACTCCAAGATCAATTGGAATATTAAGCATAATACTTACCTTCTTGGCTCATTTAGATTATGGTCTTCCTTTCCAGTACTGTTCATCAAGTTTTCGATAAAGTTCTTCTCTATCAATTGGATGATATTCTTTCTTTCTCATGCATTCTGCTAAACCCTTTTTTCTATCCTCATATAAAATCTTATTCTCTGAAATCAAAAGATTAACTTGCATTTTACAGGCAGCAACATCATTCTTAATCTGTTTCTTAGTTGCATTCTCTTTGTACCAGGCTGTAGCACAATTACTGGACAATAACCCAATTAATACAGTTAGCATTAGAATCTTTTTCATCTCATTACCTCTTTCTTTTATTGTTGAGATTGAAGTAATTCTATTAGTTTTATTTTTTGTTGTCTTGAATATAACAGATCCTGTTCTGTAAACCAGCCAGACTCAATAGTGTTTATACTTACACAAAAGGAAAATATGCGACTAATTTTACCAATTTGCTTTGTAAGAGGAAAACAAATTTCAAATGGAATATCCCAACCAAAATCAAATAATAGAAAATTTTTATCGAGCATCCTTGATAAAAATGCAGCCATTTCAGCCCTGGTTACTGGTTGGTCGGGGCAATAAAGATTTTCAGCACATCCTTTAGTAATTCCCTCCATAGAAATATGGTCGACGTATTCCTTAGCCCAATGATTAGGTCCAATATCTAAAAATTGAGCATATGCATATGATGGGAGGGAAAGAACAAGAACTGTAACTAATATCATTAACATCTTTTTCATCTCAATATCCTCCTTTTTTTACTTCCATTGATACCCTTTTTCTTTCATACATTGTGAAGGAGTAAAGAAAAGGTGACCTTTTGCTCTCATACATCGACGATAATAATCATCTTTCATTAAAGTCTCGTGTGCTATAGAAAAACCAAGCCCCACAAATGGAATAAGGGTTGTGGCATTTGCGGCATTTCCCATAGCTTCTCTTTTACTTTCCCTACTCTCAGCTTCTGATTTACAATAACTTTTATCTTCTTGATATTTTTCTAAAGTAGTGTCGTTTTTTGAACTCATTGGGTGAAGATATTGACTATAGCACTCTTTATAATCTTCTCCGAGTTTCTCAGGACTTCCTTCTTTTACCCAGCCTCTCTGAGCACACCCGATTACTTCAGATAATAAAAGATAAAGCAAAATTATTAATATCTTTTTCATCTCCCTGACCTCCTTTTTAGTGGTCTTTATAAGATTAAATCAAGAATTTTTTAAAAATGCAACATTAATCCATTCCGGTTGGTCTAATCATTCGCAAATGTGTAAACGGGAGATTGTCAAGTATTTAGTTGAAATTTTCTGTGGCCCCCTGGTGTGTACATCTTCAAATATTCCTATGCCGCTTTCTACATGACATATTTTTCTTCTTGTATCTGTTCAATCGTTGCTGTCACTTCTGCGATGCCTAAATATCCTTTGACTCTTCGAAACCCCTTCTCACAATGAAGGAGAATAGTTGCAAGCCATCTCTGGGACATAGCGCTGTTCCGGTACCGTTTGATATTTCCCTCGCAGTCCCGCACAGTAGAAAACATGCTCTCGATGGGATTCGTACAAGTCAAGGTCTTTCTTAGTAAGCCAGGGACCTTGAGCCGATGAAGCGTTAGGATGTCCTCAAAAGCTTCCAGGAGGGAATCGGCAGCCGATTCATTGATTCCCCTGAGCCATTTCTCAAACTCCTGGAGCATTCGCTTTGCATCTTCATAACTGTTCTGCTCCAGAGCGATCTTAAACCGTCGGTGAGCTACCTTCCGGTACTTCTTTGCCAGATGGCTCTGAATGTTGCGATCCTTATGGATCGTACACCTCTGGTGGATCAGCTTCTTCCCAAATCGGTCTCGGAGTGCCTTGAGAATCCCTTTGCCCCCATCGGTGACCCAGAGGATCTTCTTTGATAACCGAAGCCCTCTCCGTTCCATATCCATGAAAAGTTCTTCACAAATCTCA
>MGQQ01000050.1 GCA_001798855.1 Deltaproteobacteria bacterium RBG_16_49_23
CGGTGCTTTGTTTGGCTGTAAATAGAGTATTTAACCTTCCTGTCTCCGGACGGTAGTCATAATCTGTGCTGACCCCGTTGGAAAATGTGGCAAGTCTCGGCTGACCCAGCGCTGTGAAGTTGGAATAGGCCACCACATTGGTTTGCGTGCCATTGTCCTTGACATAAAGGAGGTTTCCGGCAACGTCATACTCGTAATTGTGCTGCTTGGTGAGAAGGGCCCTGATCGATTTGACTGTGATAGCTCTTCCGGCACTGTCGTAGGTTCTCTCAAAGGTCGTTAAACTGGCTCCAATCGTCTTCTGGCTCCTTTTCACGTTTTGCAGCGGATCGCACTCAAGGACGATATCCTCTTTGAGATCTGCCTGTTCTTGATAGTACAGATTATCGGTCAACCTCGTGAGTTTACCTCTGCAATATGGAACGTTGGCCCCATCATAAGCATAGACTACTTTGTGAGGGTCGTTGGGAGGATTGATGTTTTCGTTTACAAATATCTTCTCCAGCACCCGGTTGAGGCCATCGTAGCTGAAGGTGATTTCTCGCAGGTTTCCGTCTCTCTGGTATTGGAGGTTACCGGATTTGTCATACCGGTATTGCCAGCTCCCCATGTCCGGGTCATTCATGAACCTCTTTTTAGACTGGCTGTCGTAGGTCATGGTGGTGATGTTTTGCTCCGGCATTCCGACGGCTGCTTTTACCTCGATGAGATTGCCGAGGGTATCGTATTTATACTCCGTGACCGTGCCGTAAGGGTCTTCCACTTTCTTAAGCCTCTGGTAGACATCAAAGGTGTAGGCTGTGGAATGATTGTTCTGGTCGGTGACCACTTTCTTTAACCCCTGGTAAGATGTGGTAATATGATAATTGTCGGGAGTCAGTGTGTCAATGATCCGCGATAGACCGTCGTAGGTGAAGACGGTGTAGTAAGGGGTGTCGATTCCCCCGTAGTGGGGATTGGATTTTCTCAGGACCCTTCCGGGGATGAGTGGATCGTATTCGGTGATCGTGGCAATGTATTTGCCGTCCGGTCCCGTTGTTGAGACGTTGTGAATCCGCCCCATCCCGTCAAAGTAGGTGGAGGTGTAGTGTTCGAGGGTCCGGGATGGGTCTCCCTCGACAACAATATGCTCCCTTTTTCGAACCCGCTGAAGGCTGAGATTGCCAAAGTCGAGGTAGTAGTATTCGGTGAATCCCCTGTCTATGATGGGGTCAACATCGGGATGGCTGTTGTCTTTAAGCCGCTCCCGGATCTTTCGGCCAAGGTCATCGTACTGGATCTGATGCCAGTAAACAGTCCCCTGAAGATGAGGGGGAATGAGTTTCTTCAGGTTTCCTGTGCCAGGATCGTATTCCGTTATTGTCACGTGGCCAAGAGCGTTGGTGGTCTGATAGATGTGGGTCTGTGTAAATTCGTAGGCGAGGGTGGTCTGATTGAGTCTTGGATCGGTGATTCTCTCGAGGTTCTTGTATGTGTTGTATTCATAGCTTATGACGGAGTTCTGGGTTGCATTACGGGCAGCACACCCCGTATTCGGTGTATCGCTCTTGCAGACCTCCTCTGTGGTGAGGTTTCCGGTAAATAAGTCATAGTCCATCCATTTGCTGCTGATGATGGAGTAGTTGTTGTCCCTGACCACAATCGACGTGGGTTTGGAGAGAATCCGTAGTTCCTGGAAGTTTGTGTACGTAAAGTAGGTTCGAATCGTTTCGTCAGCAGTCGCTCCAAACTTATGCTCCTCTTTCACATTAAAGCAGGAGTCGTAAAGATAAGAAGTCGTGTGACTGTAAGGCGAGGCGCCGATATCTGTGATCGTTGAAGTGGTCTGGACCAATGCAGGGAATTTTCCGCTGTGAGCGGTAGGATACAGGTCACGATTCCAGACGTTTACAACCCGCCTGGTATGGCCCTCCTTGGAAGTAAGGACCTGGGTCTCGATCCTTCCTTTGAGAAAGTAGTCCTGCTGATGATACTCGGTTTCAGTCTTGGCTTCATAGTATTGGGTGTCTCTCATCTGGTAGGCGGTCACCTTTTTAAATCCTCTGAATTCCACTTCAGCCGGGTCATAATAGCCGCCCTCGTAATCGTATTCGGAGGTATAGGTATTGTTTCTGCCGTCCGTTTGAGTATATCTGCTCACCGTCTGGACGATGAAGGGAAGGTCAGATTTCCCATCCCCGCCCGTATTGTCGTATTCTGTTGAGGGGCGATACTCGATCTGAATCGATCCGCCAATGCCGTTGTCCACCCTTGACAGAAGGTCTGGGACAGGACCGTTATTTATATAAACACTCCAGAAGGAATCACAACCCCATTGGGAACCACAGGAGCCCACCCAATCTGCCAAGCCATCCCCATCGATGTCAAAGACATCATGATCGGTTGCACTTCCCCACTGCCAGCGAATCCAACTAATGGCGTTCGTCCAGTATATCACGGAGCCAAAACCGTTACCGTTATTTAAATAAACTCTCCAGGGATTCCACCCCTCCTGGAAGTTGTAAATCACCCGGTCAGCTAACCCGTCACCGTTCAGGTCCATGAGAGCGCTGAAGGTCGCCGACCAATCAGGGTCCGGCAATGTGCTTTGAATGTAGCCGGCAAAACTGTCCGGGTCTGTCCAGGTGATTTCGGAATCAAACCCATTGCCGTTGTTGAAATAGATCTTCCAGGGGTTGTCGATCGTCTTCACTACCAGGTCAGGAAGTCCGTCGCCGTTCATGTCGATGAGATCGGCGAGACAGCCCCGTCCATACGGATCGTAGCTCCGGATGTAGTTTCCATTGACGGCAGCAGAAGGACTGGGGTTAAACCATTCAATCCATGTAGACTCAAACCCGCTTCCATTATTGAGAAAGACCTTCCAGTAGGAAGGCTGGGGGTTAGATGGATTCCAGACATAGTTCTTGTCCCAGACCACCCGGTCAGGCAATCCATCGCCATTCATATCGATGACATCTGTCCAGACGTTCCCGTAACCGTCGATATTTCGAATCAAGTTTGCGCTGATAAGATCCCCATTGGGGTTATAGAGATTGGTGCTCGGATTAGGCCATAAGGCAGCCTGTTGAAATCCACCGCCATAGTTGAAGTAGACATCCCACTCGGTAACCGGAAAGCTGAAGTCTCGCTTAACCCGGTCCGGCAGGCCATCTCCGTTTAAGTCGATCACGTCAGCGTCTGTTCCACCCGCGGGATTGTTGATTCGAATATTGTTGCCTGTCGCAATAATAAAGTCCACAGGCCCGCTGGGATTAGGCCATGGCAACGGAGGCGTATCAAACCCGGCGCCGTTGTTGGTATAGACGTCCCAGGTGTCATAAGGCTCCGTTCTGTCAAGAGCAACCCTTTCCATAAGGCCATCGCCGTTGATGTCCATCACATCTACACTGGTCCCACTTGTTCCGACAAGGGTCTCCTGGATATAATATCCACCACCCTCCCACCAACTGGGATTGGGCCAGACAGTGGCCGCCTGGACTCCCGGAGTGTGGGTCTGGTAGGTAAATGTAGTTGGAGGAAGATAGGTTGTGTCATCTTTTCCGTAGAGGGTGATGGAGGAAAGGACAGATCGGGCGTTTGGCGCCACAAGAGGATACTGGAACAGGTATTTGCGCACCCGGATATCATTCGTCTGAACCTCAATAGAGGAAAGCCTCTTACGGGTCAGCATTCTGAAGCCTGCCCGGTAGTTATAGATGGGGTCTGGTCGATCTAAAGACTCAGGGTTGAAAAGAATTCTTTGATTGTGAGGGAGATATCCTGATACCTGGCCATTGTATTTGATCTCTTTTAGATAGATCTGGTAGGTATTGTATGTGTCTTGATCTTTCTCGTAGATAATCTCCATGTAGTTCCTCTTTGTATCTTCCACCCGATCGAGGCACCAGCGATAGGTATCCGTGCCGTTTACTGGCTCTTTGACTTTACCAATCCTGGAGTTTTCATCAATACCGAATCTCATATAAATACCGGACTTGTCCCATACCACCCAGTAGTTGCCCGAGGAATAGTATATGATTTTAAGATAAGCTCCCTCAATCCTTAGCCGGTATTCTCCTCCTCCTATGGGAACAAGTTCCTGGGGAGCGCCGCCGAGCTGAAGCTCAAAGACATCTTTTGTGTCGTCATATTTCGGGACGCCCTTTCTTGGCCCCCTTCTCTGGATGAATCCCACGGAAAGGTCCCAGCCCACTCCAAGCCAGCCGTTACCGCCAGAGCTTGAGTAGTTGAGCGAAAGCTGGGGAGCTAAGCCTCCTCTTGCCGGAGGAACCGTAATCGGATAGCTCATGTGGGCAGCCCCTGTAAAGTCATCCACTTTAAAAGAGGCCTGGGAGATTTGCGGAGAAAGGGCATCACTTGGACTCGAAGAGGTCACGGATTCTGGCTGTTCGCCTGGTTTTTCCGGGGAGGAAGCAGAAGGGGGCGTCCCTTGTTCTCCTGTTCCAGTGGGGGCTGTCTCCTGGGGGGAGTCAGCCTGGGAATCTGTTGTTTGGGCCTCTGCGGCTTCGGCCTTCGGGGGGTGGAAATGAAATCTATATGGAAATAGCAACTCAAGATGAGGCATGGAGGAGAGAGTGAAGGTAAAGATCAGAAACCATATGAAATCATGGCAACGGGTCGTTAAATGGGAAATCATGGTGTTCTCCCTTGGATTCTAATCCCGCGCTTCACGGGACTCCGGTGAATGAGAGAGGTAAATCTTTCAGAAACCAACATCCTCATATATTATGGGCAAGCAAGGTTAGACCTCGTGCTCTCGGACAACATACTATCTCTTTTCTAATTCCTGAACCCTCAGCGCTAAATCCTTGATGGTGGCATGAAGCCAGCCGATATAACCCACAAGATCGATACCCTTTTGCCCGGCTCCATTTAGCGATACAATCTCCTCCGGAATATTCGGATCATCAAGCATCAACCCCACACGTTTAGCCTGAAATTTTGGTAGATTAGATTTAGCGGCAGAAAGTTCTATCCTTTTTCTTTCCAACTCATCCGGAGTCATAACCTTCTCCGACTCGGTCTTGATTTCTTCATCGGAGACAAGGGGTTTGCGTTTCCATTCATAAAGCGGAACCGCCAGAAGCCTATCCAATGCCCCGGACTGATTCGGGAGGGTCCGGATCACGTCCTTGGTCGTCCGATCACAGGGATAAGCGGTCCAGGAATCGGCTACCGGGTCGGTAGTCGAGTATTGCAGAACGGATAATAGGTTGGCAGGGTTATTTGTTCCAACACCGACGTTACCGCCCAGTTTCAAGTAGAGCTGGTTCCCGCTGTTTATCCCCAGCCCAAGGTCTTTGTAAGCCGAGGCACTCCTGTCAAAGGCCAATATTCTTCCAAGACTGCTTGCACTATGGTAATACAGTTCAACCCCGGTCCCCGATGTTGGGGCTACGTAGGTATAGGAACCCGCTCTGATGGTACCCGCCGTATCGAGTGCAGACGCCGGACTTGTGGTCCCGATTCCTACTTTACCGTTATTGACAATCAAGTCTCCGTCCGCCGCAAAGAGATTTCCTCCGATAATCACACAACCTAAAACCAAACCTAAAATTATCTTTTTCATCTCTCCTCCCTCCTTTATCTATTGTGAAAGAATGAAATTCTTTATCGTTAACGTTCCTCCGCCAACAGTTGTTGTTATCGATCCTTTGATCGCTGTCACATTCCCGTAATTCGATGTGAATCCACAATCATATCCCCCCTCCAGAGTTACGGTGACATTTCGATTGACCGTAAGGTTTTCAGTCAACATGACCCCTTGAACTTTGATCACATTCCCATTGGATGCTGCATTGTAGGCTGATTGAAGTGTAGTGTAAGGTGTGGTTCCGATTCTCACTGATGAATTTGAACAAGAGCTATTAAGGATAATGGTATCTGAAAAAGGATTAGACCAGTTCCCGGCCACATCTTTAAATTTAACGTAAACGGACTTGGTTCCACTTCCCGTGGTTAAGGTCCATGCCTTTGTGGCAGCATAACTCTCAGGGGTAGAGTAGGTGATATTGTCGTTGGAGAATCGCATCTGTGAACAGCCGGAGAGAGTATCATTACACGTGAGGATTAATGTGACATTGGCGCTGTTCGTATAGGTTGCCCCTCTATTAATCGTGATCGTCCCTGTAGGCGTCTGGGTTTCAATCACAATCGTGTCGCTGTAAGCTATAGACCAGTTGCCTGCCCTGTCCTTGTATTTCGCATACACGGTCTTGGTCCCGTCCCCTGCGGTTAAGGTCCATGCCTTGGTCGTACTGTAGTCTTCGGGGGGAGAGAATGCGGCACCTTCGTTTGCGAATTGCATCTGGGAACAGCCGGAGAGAGGATCATTACACGTGAGGATTAATGTGACATTGGTGCTGTTCGTATAGGTTGCCCCTCCATTGATGCTAATCCATCCAGTAGGAAGAATCTTATCCAGGATGATCGTGTCATTAAAAGCTGAAGACCAATTCCCCACACCGTCCATGAATTTAACGTACACAACCTTCGTGCCATCCCCCGATAGTAAGGTCCATGCCTTAGTAGTACTGTAGGTTTCGGGGGAAGAGTATGCAATGTCATCGTTTGAGAATTGCATCTTTAAACAGCCAGAGACATTATCGCTGCACGTGAGGTTTAAAGTGACATCAACACTGTTTGTATAAGCTGCCATTGCGTTGATTGTCACCGTCCCTGTTGGACCGGTATCATCAAGTGTTCTTCTTCTTTCTATTAGATTCCCGGCATTATCATAGATGTATTCTATGAAGTAGGCTGCATGCCCATATTCGACATGGACAAAGATAAAGGTAATGGCCATGATACACAGCAAAATTCCGTATCTTAATCTTGATGGCATTTGTCAGCCCTCCGCTATCTGTATCAGATTATGTTCAGCAGACGAGGATGCCTGCCCCATAGAATTAAGTTCTGCCGTCCGCTACAGTGCTTTTTAAACTCCTTGCATTCATTTTTGCCTCCTCCTATTTCGGAAAGAATTCGTTAACTGTAAATGGTCAGCATTTCTTGTATGGGAATAACTTTTTTTGTAGCAGCCTATGCCATATTGCCTTTTAGGTCAATGGCAAAAAGGGCTTTTTTTACTTGTAAAAAGGAGCTTTTTTACTTGCAAAAAGAGGCATGCCTCCGGGGTGTTTTCACACTGTGCTATCGCGAATGATGGGGCCTTTCAGGAGACTTTCCTTTGCAGGTTGCGCCCGATAAAATTACGACTTGACAAAACCAATGATTGTGATATTGATATTTTCTGAACAAGTTGTACTGAAAATTCGACTGATTGTTTTGATTCGAAATCCAGGTCTTTCGATGCCAGGCAAAGCTCTTTGAAGTATCCTCCAATGTCACAGTGCTATCAAGATGGTTTGATAGGGGGTAAAGGATATGACTGGGGCAGGAGCTAAGGTATTTGACATTTCAGGCGTGGCAAGCGCTGACAGCCGTAAGAAAAAGAACATCCTGATTATTGATGATGAGGAGTCATTACTGGAATCGCTTGAATGGCTTTTGAGTGACGACTTCAATGTATTTAAGGCCACGGATGGCAAAAAAGGCTTTGATCTTTTGAGAAATCTTCCCATAGACCTTCTCATATTGGACCTGAAATTGCCGGGGATGGGAGGAACCGCCATTTTAGAAAACATAAAAGGGCCTTCTTTTTCAGAAAAAGTCCCGGTGATAGTGATTACTGCCCACAGCACAGTTGAAAGAGCCGAGATATGCGCTCATCATATGGCAGTTCATGGTTATTTCAGAAAGCCTTTAGACGCAGATGATCTTCTTGAAAGGGTGATGGAAATCCTACACGAAGACAAGAGGATAAAAGATAGCCCGACAAATCCTTTTAAACCTGCCTTTTTTAATAAGCTGAGCGACCCGGTTAAACGAGCCATCGAATTTATCAATAACCACTATACAGAACCAATAAAACCTAAGGATGTTGCAGACCATGTCTGCGCCCAGGTTTGCGTTTCAAAAAAGTATTTAGGAAAGAAGTTCAAGACAGAATTGGGCCACCGCATGGATGAATATATCAATAGCTTGAGGGTTGACGAAGCAATGAAGCTTTTGTGTGAAAACAGAGATATGAGACCGTCCCGGATGTGGGAGCCGTTGGGATTCAGTGACATATGTGATTTTTTCAGATGGTTTAAGAGACGCACGGGTATTACGCCGACTGCTTACAGGAAGAGATATGGCGCTTCGTAGCGACAAGAGCCACCTCACCCTCTGGCACAGAACTTGCTGTTTATTGGAGTCATGTCATAAATTCCTGTTAAATGGCGATAAATCTGCACAAATGGAAGTATCGAGTCATGAACAAATTTGGACATCCCTTTTCAAATTGGATGGGAAAATGGTTCGATCCCTCGAACCGTACATTTGAGTAGCGTCCTCATTTATTGAGGGCGGAGTCCGTCCCGACTAAATCGGGACGCTACAAAGAGAAAAAAGGAATAACTAAATTTTTAACTTGACAACCACAATGGATCTATGCCATTTTTTTAGAAATTTTGTTTTCTAATGGGCCATAGATCTTCTTAATCTCTCAGGAGGAATTCTTATCATGCGCAGGATCCTATGTTTGGGAATACTTTTATTTCTCTCCTCCGCATGTCTGCCCGGCATTCATTCCGTCTCTTCAAAAAATCATATCGATGTCCCATCAAAGGAGGTGGGCGAGTCTTCTCTCTTCACCCTCTCTGAGTTAGAAGACCTTTTCCCCGATCAACCCGCCTCCCCCAAAATCGATGATCCGGTCCCTTCCCCTGCATCTCCTGAAAATCGGGTGGCCATGAGGAGTCTAAGTCTCCCCATCAGCGACGAATCGAGTGATGAGTTCAATCTCGAAATTCTCCCCGGGCCCCCGCACAAGCGGAAGAATGAGTTCGATATCCCCATCGTCATCAATGAAAAGGTGGAACACTTTCTTCATTATTTTCAAACCACGGCCAGAAACATTTTTTCCAACTGGCTCGCCCGGTCCGAAAAATATATCCCCTTCATGAGGGAGGTTTTGAAGGAGAAGGGCCTTCCCGAAGACTTGGTCTATCTTTCAATGATCGAAAGTGGATTTAACCCTTACGCCTATTCAAGGAGCAAGGCCATGGGGCCCTGGCAGTTCATCTACCTGACAGGGAAAAGATACGGTTTGAAGTCAAACTGGTGGGTGGATGAGAGGCGAGATCCTGAAAAATCGACGATCGCCGCCGCCGGATATCTTAAGGACCTCTATGATATGTTCGAATGTTGGTACCTTGCCGCCGCCGGTTATAATGCGGGGGAGAACAAGATCGCCATTGGAATGAAACGTTACAGGACGGAGGACTTCTGGGAATTGACCAAATATCGATACCTCAAACAGGAGACCAAACATTATGTCCCCCAGATGATCGCCGCGGCCCTCCTCGCCAAGGACCCTGAAAAATATGGATTCATCGGCATCGAATACCAGGAACCCCTTCGATATGATAAGGTCATGGTTCCCCCTGCCATGGATCTCCGGCTCATTGCAAAAGCCTGTGAGATCACGGTTGAGGAGTTGAAAGAACTTAACCCTGAATTGCGGAGATGGTGCACTCCCCCTGATACTCCGGAATATGAGATTAAAATTCCTTTCGGGAAGCAAGACCTCTTCCTGAAGAATTTTGAATCCCTCCGACCCGGAGGAAAGACTTCATTCAAAAATCATACCGTGAAAAAGGGAGATACCCTCCAGCAAATCGCCCGTCTTTACAGTGTCGAATTGGAACCGATCCTGGAGATGAACCGTCTGCAAAAGAGAAGCCGCTTATCGGCCGGTACGAACCTCCTCATCCCTCTCCCGAAAGAGAGGGAGATCAAACCCGGTCCACTGGCACCGAAACCATCCGTTGAAAAGGGCAGGCCTTCCGGTTCAGAAGAGATCACCTATATCATCAAAAAGGGAGATTCATTGTGGAGCATTGCAAATGAGATGGGGGTCAATATCGGCGCCCTCGGCGCCTGGAATAAACTCCACCCGGAAACGAAACTCATGCCTGGAGATCAACTTAAAATAAAAGTGGCTAATGGAGATAACCTCTCCATGGCCTCCCGGAAGGAAAAAAGGGGAAGAGAGATCATCTATGTGGTGAAAACAGGGGATTCTCTCTGGAGTATTGCCGGTAAATATAATGTGAGCATCTCAGAGATTAAAAGTTGGAACAATCTTAACGGGAATAATCGAATCTATCCCTCCGATAAACTGAAATTGAAGGTGGAAAGACCCAAATCTTAAGCTCCTGCCTATTTTCCCCCCCGTGAGTTCAAGTTCAACCCGACCAAGACGGACTTTTTTTGTATACAGGATACATTGTTTAGTTGGTTTTTTCAATTTTTGAGTTTTTAAATAATCCATGTAAGTTATTGTAAAATAATCACTTAAAAATTTTATTATGTAGCAGTCATTCAAGTATAATTTGTGAAATATTTCAAAATGTTATCTTGACAAAGAATACCCATTCCCTATATAAATATATCAATTGTTCGTCGTTATCGAATGGGAAAAACCCAGGTTAATGTCATTGCGGAGAAAGAAAGCGAGAGGAAAGAAATGAAACTGCCCGAGTTCGACCTTTGTCCAACCACACTCGCTGTAAGTGGCTAGCCCCATCCTTGGAGAGCATGATAGGAAGCAGCCATCTTAGCTGGAGGCACTGCCCTCGTGGTTGCCTTTCGTTACAGACCCAGGAAACCCGCAGTTCACATCCGAGAAAGTGCTCAAAACATTGAGAGAGAGATAGAACAATAACCGGGAGGAATATATGAAGCTACCGCCGTTTCAGTACCTTGAACCCACGAATGTGAAAGAAGCGCTGTCCATGATCGGCACTCACAAAGAGAAGGTAAAGATCATGGCGGGCGGGACAGATCTTGTGAACCGGATGAAGTTGAGGCTTATTGAGCCCACCTTCGTGATGAACATCGGCAAACTCCGGGACATGGACGGCATAGTCATAGGCGATACCGAAACCGTCATCGGCGCCAATACACGGTTAAAGGAGATTGCCGGTGCGCCGCTCGTCAATAAAAGATACAGGGCGATCGCGGAGGCCGCCTTCCAGGTGGCGTCGCCAACGATCACCAACATGGCGACTTTAGGCGGCAACCTCCTCCAGAACACCCGATGCATGTACTATGACCAGTCCGGGATGGTGCTCAGTGGGCTTGAACGATGCCACAAGAGAGGCGGAACCGTATGTCTCGCCGTCAAAGGCAGTAAACGCTGCTTCAGTGTCTACCAGGGCGACATGGCGCCGGCGCTCATCGCGTTCAATGCACGGTGTGTTCTCGAAAGGAAAGGCTCAACACGCACGGTCTCTGTAACAGAACTTTTTACCGGCAACGGAGTAACCCCCATTGCCCTTGAGGCCGATGAATTGCTTACAAAGATCATCCTCCCTAAATCCGAGTCCTTTTTCAGCTCTGCCTATCGGAAATTGCGACTTCGGGGAAGCGTTGACTATCCGCTGGCGTCCGCGGCGGCTTTCGTCTCTGTCACGAACGATAGGAAGATCGCCACATGCCGTGTAGTCATTGGCGCCGCTGGAGCTGCTCCGAAGGTGATTGACGGGGTGTCATGCGAGGCCGATTTGGAGGGTATGGCTCAGAAGGCATACGATCACGCGGAAGGGGTTGACAATCTCCAATTGGGCGGTGCGTACCGGAGGAAGATGATAAGCGTCCTGGCGAAAAGGGCAATCAAGGCGTCTATTGATGCGATCAAGGAGGGGATGTGACATGAATGAGATGAAGAAAGCAGCCATAACCCTGAATGTCAATAACGAAACCCACGATATCGTAGCCTATCCCAACCGGACACTCCTCGAGGTACTCCGTGACGATCTCCACCTCACCGGAACGAAAGAGAGTTGTGGTGAAGGGGTATGCGGCTCCTGCACGGTGCTCGTTGACGGCACGCCGGTCCGCTCCTGCCTCACGCTCGCTATCGCCGTACAAGGCAAAGAGATCACGACCATTGAAGGGCTAAGCGTGGGTGAAAAACTCCATCCTGTCCAGGAGGCCTTTGTCAACCACCACGCGATCCAGTGCGGGTTCTGCAGTCCCGGTATGATACTGACCTCCTATGCGCTCCTTGCGGAAAATCCGAATCCCACCGAGAAGGAGATCCGCCGTGCTATATCCGGGAACGTATGCCGCTGCACGGGCTATGCGAAAATTGTCGAAGCAGTAAAGTCACTCACTGAGGAGGGGAAATAGGCCATGGAAAAGTTCTCCTATATCGGAAAAGATATGAAACGAATCGACGCAACCTGTAAGGCAACAGGGGAGGCCCTGTTCACGGCAGACCTCGCACTACCCCGGATGCTGGTAGGAAAGGCGCTCAGATCCCCCCATGCCCATGCGCGGATCTTAGCGATCGATACCACACAGGCGGAAAAACTCCCTGGCGTCAAAGCCATTGTCACCGCGAAAGATACGGACGGCGACAAATGGGGTGTTTTTAAATACACCCAGGACCAGCAGTTTCTTCCCACCGAGAAGGTCCGTTATGTCGGTGAAGAGGTGGCTGGGGTAGCTGCCGTCGATGAAGATACGGCGCTGGAGGCGCTCTCGCTCATCGCCGTCACCTACGAAGTGCTCCCGGCGGTCTATACCATCGAGGATGCGCTGGCGCCAGGCGCTCCCCAACTCCACGATGTCTATCCCAACAACATCAATGTCCACGTCGTCATTGATGTGGGAGATGTTAAGAAAGGCTTCACCGAATCCTTTCTTGTCAGGGAAGATACCTTTACGGCGCCGGAGGATGCTTATTTCCAGGGGGAACCCTACGCCGTGGCGGCCCAGTTCGACCATTCGGGAAACCTTGAAATATGGATGCCCAACGCCGGGCCCCATCTGAAGGCAAAACCCCTCTCGAATGTGCTCAAGATCCCTCTCAACAAGGTCAGGGTACGCAAAATTACCATCGGGGGCGCCTTCGGGGGCCGTTCTGAAATATCACCCGCCGACGTGATCTGCGCGTTGCTCGCGAAGAAAGCCCAACGACCGGTAAAGATCGTCTACACACGTGAAGAAAACACCGTTTGCACACGACAGGCCCACGCGATGATCACCCAGATAAAAACCGGCGTCGACAAAGAGGGCAGGGTTGTGGCCCGTGACATTACCTGTCACATGGACGGCGGCGCATACAGCTCTACGGGCCCTATTGCGACCTCTGTGCCATTCCTCTGCATGGAGCAGGCCTATCGGATGGAGAATGTCCGCTATAATGGCTACCGGATCCTTACGAACAAGCCGATCAGGGGTATGTTCCGCACACACGGCAGGGGCTTTGCCTGTGGCGTCGATATCCAGCTCGATATGCTTGGCGAAGCATTGGGAATCAACCCGCTAACGATGCGGCTTCGTAATGCCCGACAGACCGGGGACCTCACGCCGACAAAGTCTTATGTGGCAAGCTGCGGACTTACGGAAACGATCGAGAAGACGGGTAAGATGTCGCGGTGGGCAGAGAAATTCGGGAAATTGCCGCCCTACCATGGCATTGGCATTGGCTGCAATTCAGTACAGACCGGTTTTCCCATGGGAATCAGGGGGGGCTCGCAGGCCTTTATTAAACTGAACGAAGACGGCGGTGTGACGGTCATTACCGGCATCGTGGATAATGGCCAGGGCAATGACCACATGATCGTACAGATCGCCGCGGAAGAACTGGGACTGACCCCTGATGATGTACAACTCATCAGTGCCGATACGGAAGTGACCCCCAGCGACCCGGGCTCTTACTCGATGTGCGAGACCTTCATCGGAGGGAATGCGGTGCGCCTTGCTGCTTTGGACGTGAAGAAGAAACTTTTCAGGATCGTCGCCGAGGAGTTTGGAGTCGGCGAGGGGGAGCTAAGCGCGAAGAACCGGAAGATTTTTATAACGAAGGACCCTCAACAATCGATGAGCATCGCAAAGGCTGTCCGCATGGCGCTAACTCGAAACGAATCGATCAGCGGGGAAGGCTCCTACTGGCCCAAAGTAGACTGGAAACGCGAATGGGTCAAAAACCCCTACGGCCAGCTCTCGGAGACCTTCTCTTTCGGCACCGTTATTTGCGAGGTGAAGGTCGATCCCGAGACGGGCCAGGTGGAGGTATTGGAAGTGACGGCGTCACAGGACGTGGGCCATGCGCTCAACCCGAAGGTCGTCGAGGGACAATTTGAAGGCGGCGTCGCCATGGGAGGACAGGGCGGAATGCTTACGGAATACCTCCAGTGGCATGAAGGCAGGGTGTTGACCCCTACACAACTCGGCTATCTCGTCCCCCTTGCCATTGATATGCCGAAGATCAACGACATCATCGTCGAGACCAACGATCCCAAAGGCCCTTACGGCGCGAAAGAGGCGGGCATGTCGGTCGCGATGAGCGCGGCGCAGGCCTACTGCGGCGCTATCTCCAATGCGGTGGGCGTCTACTTCCACGAGTACCCCATCACGCCGGATAAAATACTGAAGGCCATCGAAGAGAAAAAAAGAGAGACGGAAAAGAGTAACCCATGAAAATAGAAAAGATCGATCACATCTGCTTCGCAGTAAAGGACCTTGAAGAAACAAAAAGGGCATACAAAGAAGATTTTGGGTTAATCCCAAAATATGAATATATTGCGGAATCAGAAAAGATCAAAGTGGCCAGGTATTCTATCGGTGAGGTCGCGGTAGAGTTTTTGGAATCCACGACACCGGATGGAGACGTGGCTAAATTCATCGATAGCAGAGGCGAAGGTGCTTACCTGATCGCATATAAAGTGGATGATCTTTCAAAGGCAATGCAGGAGCTCAAAAACAAAAATATCAAACTCATCGATCATAAGCCAAGGGACCTCTTCGGGACCCGATATGCCTTCGTACACCATCCTAATAAGCTTCACGGGGTGCTTACTGAACTTCTGGAAGGGGATTTCGATATAACAAAACAATAAGACTGAAACGAGAACATGACCATCTTAAGGAGGGAATGAAAATGCAGGTATTAGTATTAGGCGGAACAGGAGGGATGGGTCAGGGAGTCGCCCGGGACCTCATTAAGCAAGAGCAGATTAAGAAAGTCATTCTCGGTGATATCCTAACAGATCCAGGCAGGTTGCAAGACAAGTTACGCGCCAGTGAAAAGATATCGCTCATCAAAATCGATGTCAATGATCATAACGGCTTGGTCAGCGCCATCAGGAATGCTGACGTTGTCATCAACTGTGCAGGGCCATTTTACAAGACAGCAGTCATAGTGGCTCGGGCTGCGGTTGAAGCAAAGGTCAATTATATCGATATTTGCGACGACTATGAGGCGACTGAGATTCTTTTTGCCTCTGATATTGATAAGGCAGCCAGAGAAGCCGGCATAACCGTCTTGACAGGAATGGGATCGGACCCAGGAACAAACAATGTCATCGTCAAGTGGTACGCCGATCAGCTGGATCGTGTTCACGAGGTCGCCTTATTCTGGGTCGTCAGTATCGCCGAGCTCTCAGGTGCAGCCTGGGATCATGGTCTGCATATGACAATCGGTAGAATCCCTCAGTATTTGGACGGTAAGCTGGAATATGTAGAGGGGGGTACCGGTGAGGAGACGGCTGAATTCCTTGAACCCCTTGGCACCTGTCGGGTTCGCTATGTGGGTCATCCTCAGCCGCTTACAATACCACGCTATATCAAAGGAGTAAAGAGGGTCATTATTAAAGGCGCGCTCATACCGTCATGGGTTGATGAGCTCATTCGAGAGCAGAGAGAGACAGGTTTTCTCAGCCAAGATCCAGTGGACGTCAAAGGGACGAAAGTAGTACCCTACGATCTAACCCTTCAGCTCTGGGGTGCCATTCCTAACAACAGAGATAGGGGACCTCAATCCTCGGGCTTAAAGGTGATCGTCAAGGGGGAGAGAAAAGGAAAACAGGTGACCTTTACGGCCGACATCGTAGGCAGGATGGCGCCGGGGACAGGACTTCCCGCCTCGATCGCCGCCCTCATGCTGAATACTGGCGATGTGACGGTGAAAGGGGTGGTCGCCCCGGAAGGCTGCATCGACCCGGGAAAATTCATTGCAGCATTAGTAAAAAGAGGCGCCAAAATACATCAAACAGAAACGATAAAATCGATGCTTGTGGTGTAGCCTGGACCGTACATGTTATTAACAGTCTCAAAATAGTAAAGACATCTATTTGTAAAATCCCTCCTAACCTCCCTTTTCCTAAGGGAGGGATTACCCCTCTTTGGCCGCCGGCCCATATGGCCTCTGGCCCGGAGGGCAAAGAGGGGTGGAATGTTTATGTTAATTCAATTCTAAGGAGAACCTCTATGAAAAACGTCGAAAAACTGAACATTGCTAAGAGCCTCGAGCTTTTTGAGGAAGGGAAAAAATTGGTTCCCGGCGGAGTCCTGGGTGCCAGAAAACCCAGCGATTTTATCGAAGGAGAATATCCCATCTTCCTCGAATATGGGAAGGGCTGCCGATTAACCGACGTTGATGGAAATGAATATATCGACTTCCTCTGCGGCTATGGGCCGATCATCCTGGGCTATCGAGAAGAAGAAGTGGATGAAGCTGTGACGAGGCAAATAAAAGACAAAGGCTTCTGCTTCACACTCACACAGAGGTATCAGAATGAGCTTGCCAAAAAACTGAGAGAACTCATCCCGTGTTCAGAAATGAGCATCTTTCTAAAAACCGGCTCAGACGCCACGACGGCGAGCATTCGAATTGCGAGGGCCTATACAAACCGGATCAAAGTGATGCGATGTGGCTACCACGGCTGGCATGACTGGTGCATTGAGATGAAAGGGGGCGTTCCTGAAAAGCTCTACGAGGATGTAAACGAATTCCGTTACAACAATCTCAATCAGCTCGAGGACTTGATGACAAGATATGGCAATCAGACGGCTGCCATCATTATGACCCCTTTTGGGCATCCCCTCCATCAAAAGATGGAGGAGCCTCAACCCGGGTTCCTTGAAGGCGTAAGAGAAATCGCTACCCGGTATGGCGCCATTTTGGTCTTCGATGAAGTCCGTACCTGTTTCAGGCTCAGAATGGGTGGAGCGCAGGAACTGTATGGAGTTACCCCCGACTTGACAGTCCTT
>MGQQ01000051.1 GCA_001798855.1 Deltaproteobacteria bacterium RBG_16_49_23
CCGCTGAGAGAACCTGTTGCCTGGCGTGGTCCGATTGTGATGAATACGCAGGAAGAGTTGAAGATTGCGTTTGAAGAATATGAGCGTGGAACTTTTCTCAAACATCAATAAAGCAACACTAAAGAGAATAATGGTGTTCAAATGGGGAACAACACTGCCCAATTAATTTGGACATGCGTCAGAAACTTGTTATTGGGATGTGTCCCTATTTCCTTTTTGGGGCAGTTTTTGAGCGTGAACGATCGTGAACGATAACAACGCTTTTTCTGTACGAACGAGTTATTTGGATATTACGAAAGTAAGCATATCAAAAAAGGCCTGAAAAATCCTTAAGTTTTTGAATTGGTGATTTCAAGTGAAAATGCTATACTGTCAAACGAGCAAGGTACATGGATCTAACCACTATTATAGGATTCATCGGCGGGACATTAACAACCATATCGTTCCTTCCTCAAGTCATCAAAACATGGAAGACAAGGTCAACCCATGATTTTTCCTTTATCATGGTTTTTTTGCTTTGTACCGGCATCTTCATATGGATAATTTATGGTTTTCTGATTCATTCCCTGCCTGTTATTCTTGCCAATATGGTGTCGTTCATTCTGATATTTATTATTTTGCTTTTCAAACTGAAATACAAATAAAAAGGATACATCTCTTGAAACTCCCTTTATTCCTCATCCTCTGTCTTTATCTTCTGAAAGAACTCTTTGAATACGCAGTCCTTTATCTAAACCTCAGACACATGAAGAGGGCAGGTTCATTTGTTCCAAAAGAGTTCGAGGGAAAAATAGATGACCAGCTTCTTAAAAAGATGCAGGACTATGAAGCGGATAAGTCCTATTTCAGCATCATTGCCTCATTATTCGGAAATGTAGTGGCGATTATCTTCTTTTTCGGAGGGCTTCTCAATATTTACAATTCCTACATTGCATCGCTCAATCTCTCGTTTCTCGTTTCAGGATGGCTCTTTTTTCTCCTCCTTTCCTACGGCGAGCAGATCATCTCCATACCCTTTAGCCTTTACAGCACCTTTAAGATAGAAAATAAATACGGCTTCAATACCATGACCGCAAGGCTCTGGATCGCTGATTTCGTTAAATCGCTCATTATTTCTACAACCCTTTATTCTTTTCTCCTCTTTGCCGCGCTCTTTCTCATTCAGTGGAGCCCAAAGACCTGGTGGTTCTGGGTATGGTCTTTTATCCTATTATACAGCCTCTTTATCATGTTCATATCCCCTTACGTTATTGAGCCGCTCTTTAACAAATTTACCCCGGTAGATGACGAGTCGCTCAGACAAAGGATTGCCGCCCTGGTGGAAAAGGTCGGAATTCATGCGAAGAGAATCTTTAAGATGGACGCATCAAAGAGGAGCAAGCACACGAACGCCTATTTTACCGGTATTGGAAGGACAAAGAGGATTGTCTTGTATGACACCCTTTTACAGGGGATGAATCATGATGAGATTATTACGGTCCTTGCGCATGAGACAGGGCACTGGAAAAAGAAGCATATCCTGAAGATGATGCTTGCAGTCCAACTCTTTTCCCTGATAGCCTTGTATGTCTCTTTTCAGATAATCCAGAGCGATTTTCTTTTGAGGCTTTTTAATATCAGCGCGCCGTCCCTCTTTCCAAAGTTCTTGATCCTCGGATTTCTTGCAGGCATCATTTCCCTGCCCTTACAGCCGATCGTGAATTGGATTTCAAGAAAACACGAATGGCAGGCAGACAGGATTTCCTATGAATTGACCAGCGATGCCGAGAGCATGATAAGCTCCCTGATAAAACTCTCCAAAGAAAACCTCGCCAATCTCTATCCTCATCCTTTGTACGTTTTCCTCTATTATTCCCACCCGCCGATGCTGGAGAGGGTAGGGTATATAAGGGAGTTTAGAAGGGTGTGAAATATGAAATACGGGGACTGTCCCTTCCCTCCTGTTTCCCCGCAGACAGTATTTTGAGTTTTTCTATGGTGTCCATGGGATTCCCGGCAACAGAAAAATATTCTTGTTTCTGACGATGGGGAGGATTATATCATAGACTATGAATTTAATGATACTTCATTGCAATTTATTCATACGTGTGATAAACAGGAAAACAAATACTAACTTGTAGATTCTATTCGAGAGAGACATATATGGATCCGGCACCACAGACATACGTCGATTTGGTTAAGGTAATACTCGACTTCATCGGACAGCATTTATGGTCGCTGATTGCGTTGGTTTTCCTCATAATCTGCCGGAAGTCGATTGCCAACCTTGTTGAGCGAATAACCAAACTAAATTTTTCATGGGGTTCCGCTTCCGGCGGCGTTGAGGCTGCTGCGCCAATTCCCACACCCGAGGCAAGTCAACGAAGCGAAACAGTATCCACGGCATCGCAACCGAGTAGCTCCGCCCCAGAACTCCCAGAGCTGAAGGAAAAAGAAGAGGCGCAGGAATGGTTCTCAGAAATGCACAAAGCATTTATTGACGGTAAGATTGAGAAGGCAAAACAAGTGTTTGAAGCAAACCAGAGAGAGGAACATGACGCTAACCGACGACATTCAAATGAAGCCGTATTTCTATTTTTTCTATACACCAAAGGGAATGATGCAACAGCGTTGTCGAGACTTGAGGCACTGCATGCCCGTAGCGCAAATGACAAACAACGAAATGACTCCATATTTTGGCTGTTATGGAGTTATGAGGTGTCAAAAAACCACGACAAGGCTGAAAGGCTTTTGCAGAGTACCATATCGATGGTCACGGACGAAGCCGAGAAAACGTCACACATTATAGATTTAGCCAACGTATATAAAAGCAAGGGCGAGCCTGATCGGGGCATTGAATGTCTAGAATGCCAACTTCAGGAAGTAACTAACCCCGAACAAAGAGTGTCTCTGTACCAAGCATTGTCGAATCTCGAAAAGGAACAAGGGAATGAAGAGATAGCAGCAATTGCCCTGGAAAAAGCAATCGAACTATCTCCTGGAGACCGAGACAAGCTATTTGACGCGGCATACGCACAGAGCAAAGTAAATCTGCGGCTACTTTCTGTGAGCAACTACGGAACCTTATTGAATCTAAGTCCTAGACACGCCGCTGCTTTAAACAACATGGGAGTATGCGCCAGTGAGTTTAAGCTGACAGGGAAGCCGGTATCAATGTACCGACGCTCGATGGAAGAAGGATATACGCTGGCTATGGCGAACATAGCGAATTTGTTCATGAGCAGTGGGTTTTGGGAGGAGGCGAAACAAATACTGGATAAGGCCCGCGTTGCCGAAAGTCCTCACGAAAATGTCGGCAATGCACTTTATCGATTGCAATCCCTTCAAGACGATGAAGATAAGCGATGGACGACGCTGACGAAGAAGGCAGATGAATTTCAGCGTCGTGTGCGCGAATATGGCGGCGCATGTTTCGATAGATCTTTTTCGTCCTTTAACTGTGGTGGAGTCTGGTACACCAAGCGAGGGGCAGAAGTAATCATCGAACTATCTGGCCAGGAGGTCAAGGGTAAATGGGTAGAGCAGCTCACCATGGGACTTCGAGATAGTTCCATTGAGTATAAGGTTTCTATCTCGGGTATCAGGCGTAATCGCTCAGTTGCCCTCACCTACCGTCGACGGCCAGAAAGCGAACGGCCGCCAACCTTGCTTGGAGGATCTCTTGACAAAAGTGTGAAGTGTTACTCATACTTCTCCCTCGACAAGCAACTATGGGAGATATTTTCCAGTGAGTTGGATGAAGAATTAACGTTGACTCTCCAGCGAAACCCACCGAAATAGGAAATTAAATAGGAAATTAGGGACAGCGACCGTTTTGGAAAAATAAGGAAGACACTTTCTCACAGTTCTACTTGATGAGTCAATAATCCCAAAGTTTTATTGAATTTCTACCCCTTGTTTCAGGATTTCTTTTACAAAGGGATTGTCTTCGGTAAAATCTTCCGGCCGAAAAGGGTGCGGTTCAATCCGAAAATCTACTCCTCAGTCCACACTACACCGCTATCTTTAATTCTATCTCATCATATTTAACCGTTAATATAGACTCTCTCCGCCCTTCCTTCTTGTCTACCAGTCCAACCTGCTCTAAATATTTCACATCATCGGCTACATTTTTGACATCTCTTTTGGCCGTCCTTGCCAGTTTATTTATGGACTCCGGCTTTTGG
Source organism: Deltaproteobacteria bacterium RBG_16_49_23 (assembly GCA_001798855.1). GTDB lineage: Bacteria > Desulfobacterota > BSN033 > BSN033 > UBA1163 > RBG-16-49-23. The sequence goes on from MGQQ01000051.1 coordinate 4,167, forward strand.
GTTTTGATGATGTGTAAGAGTTCAAGTCTTTTGGGAGTCAAGACCTTCCTGAATGCCTCAAGACTGGTGAAATAAACCCCTGTTTGTTTTTTTACCTTCTTTCCTCTCTCTATTGCCTCACCTGTCTTTACAAAATCATCTAAAACTTCTTTTACGCTTTTTATCCCTATCTTAACCTTTTTAATCTTCATAATTTACCTTCCTTGTATTTTTCTACGTCTTTATAGAAAAAGAGGGGGACATTTCCCCTATTTCTTTGCCTTGCTACGTTTTTAGAATAAAATGTTACTCTGACCCGATCTGGTTTGTTGTGCACGTCCTAAGTCCGGTTCTGGAAAATCTATTTCTTAAAAATAGCACTCAGGAATCTCTTTAGCTCTTCCCATGACTTTTTGTCAGCATCGGCATTGTATCCCAAAGCAAGGTTGAATTTTTTGGCATAGGTATCTGCATCCGGATTGGTAAAGCTGTGGAGCTAAAGGGGACAACTGTCCCCTTTAGCTCCTTTAGCTTAAGCTTTGCGATCTTTTGAACGATCCTTCGCCACCAGCATGTAGATAGACGGTACGACAAAGAGGGTGAACAGGGTGCCAATCGCCATGCCTCCGACCAACACCAGACCGATCGAATTCCGCGCTGCTGCGCCGGCACCGCTGACCAAGGTAAGGGGAAAGTGGCCGGCGATGGTAGCAGCAGTGGTCATGAGTATTGGGCGCAGGCGGGTAAGGGCTGCTTCCCGAACTGCGGCGAGCTTGTCAAGACCGCGCTCCTGGGCCTTATTGGCAAATTCTACGATCAGGATGCTGTTCTTCGACACCAGTCCCACCAGTGTCACCAACCCGACCTGTGAGTAGATATTTAGCGTGGTGGTCCAGCCGTCGGTCCAGAAAGGGACATTTGGATTGGGCATCTTCAGAAAGGTAAATATCAGCGCGCCGAACATCGCCAGCGGCACTGATCCGGTGAGGATGACGAAGGGGTCCCGGAAGCTGTTGAACTGCGCTGCAAGGACCAAAAAGATCAGGATCACCGCCAGCGCGAAGGCTGGTAGAAACCGGTTCCCTTCTGTACGCAACTGGCGGGACTCACCGGTATAGTTAAGCACATAGCCTTTAGGGAGGATCTTCGCTGCTTCGTCTTCGAGATAGCGCAGCGCCTCATCGAGCGGCCGGACCGAAACCCCGCTGATCTTCACTGCATTGAGCTGCTGGAAACGGTTGAGTGAACGCGGCACAGTCGAGTTGCGGATAGTGGCGACGGTCGACAGCGGCACCAGCTCGCCACTGGGACCGCTAACGTAAATCTGCTGAAGCTGGCCCGGGTTGAGGCGGTCAACACGCTGGATCTGAGGGATCACCTTGTAGCTGCGACCGGCGATATCAAAACGGTTGACGAAGTTGCCGCCGACCATGGCCCCAAGATCGTTTGATACCTGCTGCAGGCTCAGACCCAAAGCAGCGACCCGGTCGCGGTCAATAACAAACTCCGCCTGAGGCTGGTCGATCTTGACATCAATAACCGGCGGAAAGGCAAACATCCCGCTCTGCATTGCCTTAAACTGGATCTGCT
>MGQQ01000052.1 GCA_001798855.1 Deltaproteobacteria bacterium RBG_16_49_23
TTGCATCCTTAGCGCGCGGTGGGAAGACTTCTGGGAATACCGGGCTTCCGGGTAAAGATTTACCCATAAAATTGTCTCACACCCTTTCAGGAGGAGGAACCTTGCAGAGCCACTTCTGCCAACGGGTCGAAAGAGACTCTATTTTATGATCTTAGTAATTTGTCGAGGATGAGGATATCGATTTCTTTGGCTCTTTCGAAGATTCTGTCGTTTGTTAGAAAAGCAGTGGCTCCGTAAAGAATGGCGGTGGCAAGCTGGATCGCATCCGGTGCTTTGATTCGGTCCGTTGCTCTCAGGTCAGAAGCTTCTCTTGTTACGCCTAATCCTCTGAATTCCCTTGACAGCAACTAAACCTTTTGGCCGTAGTTACTGAAATTCGAGGTTGCTTTTTCCCGAGTCTGGTGTAGAATGTTTAAATTGGGGACAGGTTCATATTTTTGTAACAAATATGGAAAGCCTGACAAAAATAACGTGAAGGCACAAAATAAAGGATTATGAGATCAATCACACCTAAAGCTCTGCTTAAGGATTTGCGAGAATTAATCGCAACGGCCCGGCAGGATGTGGCGCGGCAGGTCAACTCTGCTTTGGTTTTGCTTTACTGGCGCGTGGGCAAACGCATCCACCAGGACATCCTGAAGGAAGAACGAGCGGAATATGGGGAGCAGATTGTCTCCGCAGTGAGTAGAGAATTGGCTGCTGAGTTTGGTCAAGGCCTCTCAGAAAAGAATCTCTGGCACATGATTCGTTTTGTAGAGGTTTTCCCCAACGAAGAGATTGTCTCCGCACTGCGGAGACAATTGAGTTGGACCCATTTCAAACAGATCATTTATCTCGACGACCCCCTCAAGCGGGATTTCTATGCCGAGATGTGTCGTATTGAACGGTGGAGCACTCGAACCCTCGAAAAGAAAATGGGCGGTATGCTATTTGAGCGCACTGCACTGTCGAAAAAGCCTGAAAAACTCATCCGGGAGGAACTCGATACCCTTCGCGCTGAGGACAAACTGACGCCGGATCTGGTCTTTCGCGATCCATATTTTCTTGACTTTCTTGGCCTGAAAGATCGCTATCTGGAAAAGGACATCGAAGACGCGATCATGAGGGAGATGGAAAATTTCATCCTGGAGTTAGGCATTGGTTTCACCTTCGTTGCAAGACAGAAGCGTATCCAGGTGGACAACGATGATTACTACCTTGACCTGCTTTTCTATCACCGGGGACTCAAACGGCTGGTCGCAATTGATCTCAAGCTCGGTGACTTCAAACCCGCTGATAAAGGGCAGATGGAACTCTACCTGCGTTGGCTGGCTAAATATGAGCAAAAGCCTGATGAGGAAGCCCCCATTGGCTTGATCCTGTGCGCTGGAAAGAAGAAGGAAACCGTTGAACTGCTGGAACTCGAAAAGAGTGGCATTCGGGTGGCATCGTATTGGACTAAGGTTCTGCCGCGAGAACTTCTGCAGAAGAAACTGCATGAAGCCATTCTACACGCACGCAACCGTCTGGCACAAACAAGAAGTGTTGGCGATAAGAAGCTTCTTGAACATTGACCAATTGGAGAACAAGTCAGATTTTTATAAAAAAGGAGGGACAGAAGATGGCAAAAGCGAGAAAAGTGAAGGAGATCAGTTTTGAAATGTCCAATAAAGTTGGGTTGCTCTCGGAGGTGACCGCAGCCATTGCTGGAGCAAAGGTGAATATCACTGCGATATGTGCGTATGGGATGGAAAATAGCGCCTATTTTATGTTGACGACGAACAGCAATGCAAAAGCGAAGAAAGCCCTCGCACCCTTAGGCGTGGCAATTGAAGAAAAGGATGTTATCGAGGTGGAGGCGCTGGACAAACCGGGAGAGTTGCAGAAGGTTGCAAAGAAGATCGCCGATGCAGGTATCGATATCGAATATATGTATGCCACTGCCGGGTCAGGCAAAAAAGAGACCTGCATTTTTATGACATCCGATAATGCGAAGGCAATCAAGGTAATCAATAAATAGATGGATGCGTAAAAAGTCGAAAAACAGGAAAAATGCTGAGCTTGTCGAAGCATGGAATCGATTTGGGAAACAGCCCGTTCAATTGTCAATTTTAGTAACACTTTAGCTCTTTGAAAAAGTCTCCACTTATGTCATTCCCGTGCTTGCGCGCCAGAGCGCTTCAGCGCGCAGGCGTGAAAACGGGAATCCAGTGTTTTCAATACGTTCTGGATACCCGCCGGAGTTTACCCCGTACTTGATACGGGGCGGGTATGACGAACTAACTGAATTTATAAACAGACTCTAAATAGATGAATGCGTGCTTATATCTGTGCATGAAGGGAGGATGAAAATGATCAGTGTGATTGCGTCGATTCGTGTGAAGGCAGGAAGACGTTCAGAGTTTCTTCAAATATTTAAGGCCAATGTCCCCAAGGTCAGGGAAGAAAAGGGATGTGTCGAATATTTTCCGGCGGTCGATGTTGATTCCGGTTTACCGCCCCAGGTTCTGGACGAAAATATGGTCACGATCATCGAGAAGTGGGAAAGTCTGGAGGCCCTCCGTGATCATCTCACTGCGCCTCATATGCTGGCCTACAAGGGGAAGGTCAAGGACATCGTCGAGGATCTCTCCCTCAAAGTCCTACAGGAAGCCTGAATTGAAGGGTATGTTCTTTGTTATCATTTCGGCGATTGCTTTTGGGGCCATCGATCATAAATTCTTTGCCTGGAGGTAAAATTGGTGTTAAGGTGGTACAAAAAGAGACAGGGCGAAGAAGTGACCCCATGGCATACGATAAAGAGATCGAAGCCCGGATTAAGAAAGTGATATCCCCATGGAAAGATAGAGATGAGAAAAAAATGTTTGGAGGGGTTTGCCATTTGTTAAACGGAAAAATGTTCTGCGGCATCTATAAGAATCTCCTTATTCTTCGATTAGGCGAGGAGCATTCAAAGGATGCTTTGAAGTTACCTTTTGTTAGACCCTTTGATATCACCGGAAAGCCGATGAAGGGGTGGGTGATGGTTGGAAAGGAAGGATTTAAGGGTGACCATGCATTAAGAGCCTGGCTGAATCAGGCCAGGAAGTATGTCAGGACATTGTAACATGAGAGATCTCACCCAAGTCAGTCCCAAACAGATTCGAAACCTCATCCGGAAAGGAAAGTGGGATCAACCCACCGCAGGACTGGCCATGGGCTATGCCCAGGCGAATCTGGTCATCCTTCCGGAGAAATATGCATTCGACTTTCTTCTCTTCTGCCAGAGAAATCCGAAGCCCTGCCCCCTATTGGAGGTTCTCGAACCCGGAGAGCATCGAACAGAGTTCTTATCTTCCGATGCCGATATCCGGACCGATCTCCCCCGTTACAACATCTACCGGAAAGGTAGATTAGAAGGGACTGTAAAAGAGATCAAAAATATTTGGGAGAATGATTTCGTCACCTTTCTCCTGGGTTGCAGTTTCTCCTTTGAAGAGGCGTTACTCCGGTCAAAAATCCCCGTTCGCCATATCGAGGAGAAGAGGAATGTCCCGATGTTTATATCCAGTATCCCCTGCAAGCCCTCAGGTGTTTTTTATGGACCCATGGTGGTTACGATGAGACCCATTCCTCCGGACAAGGTGAGCCGGGCTGTCCAGATCACCTCCCGTTATGCATCGGTCCATGGGGCGCCCGTCCATATCGGTGATCCTTCAAAGATTGGGATTAAAAATCTCAAAAAACCGGACTTTGGAGATCCGGTGACGATTAAGAAGGGAGAAGTCCCGGTCTTCTGGGCCTGCGGTGTGACGCCACAGGTGGTGGTGATGAAGGCCAAACCCGATCTCTGCATCACCCACACTCCCGGTCATATGTTTATCTCCGATCTGCTCAATGAGGAGTTGGCCAACCTATAATTGAACCCATTTAGGTATTCCCGGTAGCCTTCTATTTGTAATGAGGATTGGGATCTAATAGCAATTGAAATAGGGTGGCTTCGTAATATTCCACACTCTTTTCAAGCCTTGCGATATTCGATTTTAATGTTTCATTCTCGCCTCGCATTCGAATTCCAACCATAAAAAAGACCACCAACAGGGAATCAGAATGGCAAAGAGGGGTCTGGTGTGGTCTTTCCTGGGATTCGTCTGGAGCGCTATGCCGCAGTGAGGGCATTTCATCTCTTTCTCCTGATCTTCCCGGCCACCTGAAGGATGGTCTCCCCGTAGGGCTCGCTACGGTTGTAATGCCAGAGGAGTTTTTTTTGCTGAGGGATTGAAAGGCCCTTCTTCCATCCATGCAATTTCAAATAATTTCCAATGCTGAAGATGGCGGCCTCCGGATTGTAAATCCACTCCTTAAAACTGTTCTTGTTCAAGGCATAGGCCATATAGCTCGAGGGAATGAACTGGGGCATGCCCAGTGCGCCGGCAGTGGACCCGTAAACTTCGAGAGGATCGATCTCCTCAGTCCGGATGATCTCCAGAAAATGTTTCAGTTCCTTATAGGCCCAGTTCGCTCTCCGGCTGGCCAGATTTTCGATCCAGGCAAAAGGAATTTCAGGATTCATTTCCCAGATGATTGCATAGTTTCTCAGGAGATTTTCCGTAGAATCCATGATGGCCATGCTCGCCAGCGTAGGGACGACTCTGTGTTTTCCGATATTCTCGCCGAAACGCGTTTCGACCAGAAGAATGGCCACGGCCACTTCCTTTTCCACCCCGAACCTTCCCTCCATCTCTTTCAGGATGCTGAGGTTCTGACGAAGGAAATTCTTTGCGAGGAGGATCGATTCAAAAGTTAAGAATTTGGTATAGATTTCCGGAATCTCCCTGGTCAACAGCGAGATCGCCATCCGGTTTGGGATCGGTTCGGCGCGTGGGTCAAGGAACAACGGGTGTAAGAAGTTCTTATCCAAGCCATCTTTGATGAGGCGGTCGAGAAGGGCCTGATAGTGGGGAGGGAGGTCCTTGCGATCATCGGCGAAACCGGGAGAAGAAAACCCCATCACAAGGATCAGGATCAACAAAAGGCGCTTCAAATCCGGTCCTCCTTTAAGCAGGCGATGAGCTCGCCGTAATCTTGAATCAAAAAATCAGGTCCTCCGGAGAGGACATCTGACTTTGGATTTTCACCACCTGTAATAATGACGACTTTTAAACCCGTTTCCTTTGCCGCCTGAATATCATCCGTGCTATCTCCGACGAAGAGCGCTTTCTCTCCTGAAACCCGGAGACGGTTCAGAGCCAGGCGGATTCCTTCACCGTTCGGTTTGAGATGCTGGACATCGTTTCGACTGACGATGATTTTTAAAAGCGAGGAAAGGCCCAACTTTTTAATTGCTTCTTCCAATGCCTTTTTCCCCACATTGCTTACCAGGCCGGTCTGGAGGTCATAGGTTTTTAGGAAATTCAGGAAATCCCTTGCCCGGGGCCTGAGGCTCCACCGGCTCAAGGCGTCGGCGTCATATCGATCATAGATCGCATCAATCTCTTCTTTCACCGGATCGGGGGACTGTCCGGTTTCCGAGGCGATGGCGATAGCTTCGTTCTTGAGAAGGGAGTACTTCTTTCCTTGGAGCCGGTCCGCGGGAAAGCCTAACGTATTCAACCTTTCCAGTGTTTCCTGCACCGCTCCCTTGAGATTCCATTGAAAATCCACAAGCGTCCCCTCAAAATCAAAGAGGACAGCCTCCACTCCCTTGAAACTTATCTTATTCATAATTCGAGATGTTAATAACAGTCTCAAAATAGTTACGACATCGATTTATAAAATCCCTCCTGACCTCCCTTTGCTAAAGGGAGGGATTACCCCTCTTTGGCAAAGAGGGGCGGGGGGAGATTTTCCAATGTTTAGTCAATTCTGAAACTGTTAATAACTCCTATGGCTTTTTTTTTCAACGGGGGCCCATGCTCAGAAGGACATACAGACCAAACAGCATGATGATGAGGCCTGAAATCCTGTTGACCCACTTCAACTCACGAAGATTGAACTTCGACTGAAAAACAGCAACACCACCACTCAAGAGAAGCCACCAGAATGCTGAGCCACTGAAGACACCAAAGACCAATATACCTGCAGAGATATAATTGCCGCTGGCGCTCGCAATCCCCAGGCCCGCGAATATGGCCATAAAAGAGAGGATGGTCATCGGGTTGGTGAGCGTGAGGAAAAATGTTGAGGCATAAGCGCCAATGAGTCCACTTCCTTTGGCAGAAACCGTCTCTTCTGCCGGCCTGGAAAGGAGGGTCTTGAGGCCCAGATAGCAGAGGAACAGACCGCCGATGATGCGAAACCATGTCTGTTCACGGATGAGCAGGGTGGAAATAAATGTCAATCCGAACCCGGCGATGCAACCATAGATTGCGTCAGCCGTGGCGGCCCCCAGACCCGAGACCAGGCCGACGGCTCTTCCTTCAGCCAATGTCCGCCGTATGCACAATACACCGATGGGCCCAACAGGCGCCGCAATCGAAAAGCCGATAACAAAACCCTTGAGCCAGAAACCGAAGTCCACCCGTCCTCCACCAGTGTCTAATGTCTAATTGGGGTCAGTCCTATTTATTATTAACATTCTCCCTTTGTCCCTCGGACAGCGCCTGGATAGTGGATACAAAAAGAAGATGCCCTATCCGCACTATATAATTTCAATCTCAACGATGTCAACAATTCTGACCCCCCCATAGATCTTTCCTTTCATAACTGTTTGCAATATGGTATAAAATTTTTATGTCAAAATTTCTATGCATTCCGTTCGGTCTTTTATTGATCTTCCTTCAACTCCCCTTTGGCGGTCCCCCTCAGGAAAAACCTGAAGAGCCGGAATCGCCCGTCAAAGGCTGGTGGGAAGTCAAATATTTTTCTATTGCTCCCACCCAATATTCAAAGGCGGGCAACCGGATCATCAAAGCGGAGAGCGTGGGAGGGCGTTCTTCTCTCTTTAAGGCTCCAGGAGAGAAGGAAAAGAATCTCCCCATCCTTGCCTGGGGATGGAAAGTGTCCAATGTGGTCCGGTCTGCCATTGAGACGAAGAAAGACCGCTTTGATGCGGCTGCCCGGGTGATGGTCGTCTTCGGGAAAGAGGGGCCTTTCAAGAGGATTGGAAAGGGAGAACCTTCTGGATTTAAAATTGAATATATCTGGGCAACCCGTCTGCCCAAGGGACATCTCTTTGACCATCCCGGAGAGGCGAACTGTAAAATCTTTGTGCTGGAGTCAGGCGAAGGAAGGGCAGGGCAATGGGTCTATGTAGAACGCAACATCCATAAAGATTTTCAATCGGCTTTCGGGAGAGAGCCTCCGCCGGTCCTGGCCATCGGCATTCAGACCGATACCGACCAGAGTAACGAGATGGTGACCGCCTATTATACGGAGCCGGTTTTTAGGAAGTGAGGCGTTTGAGATTAAGAGAGAGGATTATACGATTACGGAAAGAGGTTACCTCCTTGGAATGTAAGCCTGGGGCACTGTGCCACCCCATTGCCATGAAATGGAGCCATCGACATTTTGATTGCCACTGAGAACCAGGGTCTGGCCATCCACCTCTCCGCCGATGTCCCTGAGAGTAGCCTCAATAGTTCTGTTTGCC
>MGQQ01000053.1 GCA_001798855.1 Deltaproteobacteria bacterium RBG_16_49_23
GATGAATAAGGCTTTCGATATCCCTCAGGGTGTCCGACTTATCCGGGACCGCATAACGGTAATCGTCGCAAACATATCTTCCGCCGGGCATCTTCGCTGCGGCCTGCTCAATGATTCTCAAGCTCTGTCGCATCTCCTCCACTCGAACCAGATATCGTGAATAAGCATCCCCTCCCTCGGCCATTGGGATGTCGAATTGAAAATTCTCGTAGCCCGAGTATGGAAATTTCTTGCGCAAATCCCATTCCAGGCCGCAGGCTCTCAAATTGGGGCCGGTCACTCCCCATTCCATGGCATCCTGAAGGGAAAGGGCGCCGACCCCCTGGGTCCTCGCTTTAAAGATGGGATTCTTCGTAATCAAAGCCTCATAATCTTTGAGGCCGGAAGGAAGGGTTTTGACAAAGTCATCGATTGCCTCTTTCCATCCCACCGGCAGGTCGGCCGCCAATCCCCCAATTCGAAACCAGCTCGGGTGAAGCCGCCCGCCTGTGATCAGCTCGACGATATCCATGAGCTTCTCCCGCTCGCGGAAGGTGTAAAAAGTCGGAGTCATCGCTCCCACGTCATGACAAAAGGTGCCGAACCAGACGAGGTGGTTGTTGATGCGAAAAAGTTCGCTGAGCATGATTCTGACAAACTGAGCCCTCTCGGGGACCTGAATTCCTGTCAGGGTCTCAACAGAATGAAGGTAGGCGAGGTTGTTTGCGGCCCCGCCAAAATAGTCCACCCGGTCCGTATAGGGAATGAATTGGTGCCATGACTGCCGCTCGCCGATCTTCTCAACACCCCTGTGGTGATAACCGACATCCATATCGATATCGGTTATCTCCTCGCCCTCCAGGCTGACGACAAACCGCATGAGGCCATGGGTTCCCACATGCTGTGGGCCTACATTTAAAATGAGGAGTTCTGGATCATCACCGCTTCTGAAAAACATTCCTGCATCCAAAGGTTGATGCTTCCTCGCCGACTCCCGGGTATAGGGCTCCATTTCGGTTGCACGGCCGGGATGATTTTTTCTCAGGGGATGCCCCTCCCAATCGTGAGGATTTAAAATCCTGCGCAGGTTGGGGTGTCCCTCAAATCGAATTCCGAACATGTCATAGGCTTCCCGCTCATACCAGTTGGCAGAGGGCCAGAGATCCGTAATGCTTTTGGCCACAGGATCTTTACTGTTCAATCCGACTTTCAGGCGCACACGGGAAGGGGGGTCGAAAGAGAGAAGGTGATAGACAAGAGTATAGTCAGGGTAAGCTTCGCGCACAGGACGGTCGCTTTCGCCCCCCGAAATTTCGTGGCTAACCGTTCCGGCATAAGACGCATAAGATTTCCGGCCACGCCGCGCCGATTCATCGATCGCTGTTAAGTCATCGAGCCGAAGGTATCTGGGTGTTGTTTCCGTTTTCAAAAACTTTAGAACTTCCTTCAGACGGTTTTCCGCAATATTAAAAGCCGGCATATCTGATGTGGGTTGGATCTGCTGAACTTCGTCCCCGAATCTTTCCTTGAGGATCTGAACAAGAGATTTATCCCTCTCGGTCAGCTCGATCCGGCAAGGCGTGGGCGTCCACATGAGATCAGAGCGGGTATCCCAGAATTCCGACGGTGTTACGGATGTCCCTCTGATGGGAATGCCTTCATAACCCGGACCCCGTGTATCTCTCGATTTGGTTACGCCGTCTATGAGAATCGGGATCTGACTTCCCTGGGTCCCTCCTCCCAGGTGCAATACCAGGCGGGCAGGGCTCTCTGTGGCGATCTTTTGTTGTAATAGAAGCAACCCTTGCTCAAGGGCCTCGGGACGGGGAGGGCAGCCGGTTACGTAGACATCGACAGGGATGATCTGGTCCACGCCCTGCACCACACTGTAGATGTCGTACATTCCTCCACAGTTGGAGCAGGAGCCCATCGAGATCACCCATTTGGGCTCTGCCATCTGCTCATAGAGCCTTAAGACAACAGGGGCAATTTTCTTGAAAACCGTCCCGGCGACGATCATCATATCAGCCTGCCTTGGAGACCCCCGGAGAACCTCGGCTCCAAAACGGGCCAGATCGAAGCGGGGAGTGAATGCCGCCGCCATTTCAATAAAACAGCATGACGTTCCGAAGAACAGGGGCCAGAGGCTATATTGGCGGGCCCAATTGATCAGCTTGTCGAGCTGGGTCAGGATGATGTTTCCCGGGTATTCCGGTCTTTCGGAGTTGGTCCCCACTCCAGGCCTCCTTTTTTCCAGATGTAGAAGAGACTGATCAGCAGAATGATGATGAAAAAGGATACCCGCCACCAACCTGCCCAGCCCAGGCGATCGAAGGCAATCGCCCAGGAGAAGATGTAAGCCGCCTCCACATCGAAGATGAGAAAAAAGGCGGCGATGAGATAAAAAGCGATGGGATAGCGAAATCGGGCTGGGCCAGTGGGGATAACGCCACATTCATAGGGTCTTAGCTTTTCCGTGTTCGGTTTCTTTTGCCCGGGCCAGCTCGAAAGAAAAAGGAGGGCGGCCACCAGGAGGAGTACCATAAGACCATAGATGACCAAAGAGAATATCCCCGGTTCCCAGGGCGAGAAGATTCCTGCGCTTGCCACAGATTCCATAAATGCTATCCATCCTTTCTCTAAAAAATTATATATGAAGAAGGGGGGATGTCAACAGTTTTATCTATTTCGGGGTCTTTTTACTTGACATAGAATATCGTTTTTCGTATATTAAACTCGGCCCAAAAAGGACAGTTGTTCTTATTAAAAATCTCAAAATAGTCTATGCATTGCCCTGGCAGGAGAAAGATTTATAACCCCACCTAACCTTCCCTTATCTTAAGGGGAGGAATAACCTCCTCTTCATCCCCCCTAAATATAAGGGGGGATAGAGGGGGGTTAAGAGGGGGGCGAATTCAACTGGAGGGTTGCCTCAAGGCAATCGGGGAAGAAAATCATTTAACCTGAAAGGAGGAAAAAGGGATGAAGGATGTCAAATGGTTTGTTGTTGTGCTGGTTTTAGCGCTTCTTTCGACAGGGGGGATGGCTGTAGCAGGAACCCTTGACGAAGTCCGCGCCAGAGGGGTTCTTACGGTGGGCGTGAATCCAGGGGTGGCTGGATTCAGTATGCCTGACGAAAAAGGGGTGTGGAAAGGTCTCGACATAGATACGGCTAAAGCGATCGCTGCCGCGGTGTTCGGCGATGCCAGCAAGGTGAAATATGTCGCCCTCACCGCTGTCCAGCGCCTCCCGGCTCTTCAGTCAAAAGAGATCGATGCCCTGTGCCGAAATACAACGGTTACCTTGACCCGTGAGACCGTGAACGGCCTCAATTTTGTCCATCCAAATTACTACGACGGCCAGGGGTTTCTGATCTCCAAGAAAAAGGGCGTCAAAACTGCGAAGGGATTGAAAGGCGCCACGGTTTGCACCCTTCCCGGGACAACGACCGAGATGAATGCTGCGGATTACTTCCGGAAGAATGGGATGCCATGGAAACCGGTCGTCATTGAGAGCAACGCCGAGTTGAACAAAGCTTTTTTTGCGGGTCGCTGCGACGTCCTGACCTCGGACGCCTCCCAACTGGCCGCCATACGCTCCGTGGCCCCGAATCCCGACGATTACATTATTTTGCCCGAGATCATCTCCAAGGAGCCCCTTGCTCCCGTGGTCCGTCATGGAGACGATCAGTGGTATGACATCGTCAATTGGACCGTGATGGCGCTCATCGAGGCTGAGGAGCTGGGCATTACGTCCGCCAATGTAGATGAGATGCTGAAAAGCACGGATCCCCAGGTCCAGCGCTTCCTGGGAGTCAACCCGGGCTTCGGTAAGGCTCTCGGTCTTGATGAAAAATGGGCCTATAACATCATCAAGCAGGTGGGTAACTATGGCGAAATCTTCGACCGCAACGTGGGACCGAAAACCCCCCTTAAACTTGACCGCGGGTTGAACAACCTGTGGACCAAGGGGGGACTCATGTATGCCTTGCCATTCAGATAAACCTCTATAAGAAAGAGGGTGCTCCCGCAAACGGGAGTACCCTCTTTTTAATAACCGTAATCAGGGATTCCATCATTGATTCACAATCTTAAGCTGACCGGGCAGGGATCAAAGAATTTGTTCCTCGGGGACTTCCAGAACAACCTCTTTTAAAAACAATCGATCCTTTGAAAGAAGGTGAGAGGCTTTAAGGACAGCGCTATTTCAGAAAAGATACCCTTCTGGCTTGACCCCAGGAAAAGGGCCATTTTTTTTCAACTCCTTACCTTTTGTATGGTGGGGTTTCTGGCTTACTACCTCGTTTCCAATACCCTGATAAACCTTGAAAGGCAGAAGATCGCATCGGGCTTTGGTTTTCTCCATAAAGAATCCTCTTTTGAGATCGGCGAATCTCTGATTCCCTATTCAGCGGCCAGCACCTATACCCGCGCCCTCCTGGTGGGCGCCCTCAATACCGTCAAGGTCGCTTTCATCGGCATCGTTATCACCATCTTTCTTGGCACGATCATTGGTGTAGCAAGGCTTTCTTCCAACTGGCTTGTCTCAAAACTGGCAGCCATCTTCATCGAAGTCATGCAGGATATCCCCGTCCTTCTTCAGCTATTCTTCTGGTACGCCCTCTTCTGTGAAACCCTCCCCAGTCCGCAGGAGGCCCTGACCCCCGGGGCGGGGATTTCCGTTTGTAACCGTGGAGTGGCCTTTACGATCCCCGAGGCGCATCCTGCTCATCGATACATGCTTCTGGCTATTCTTGCCGGGTGTGTGATTATTTATCTGATGCGCCGCTGGGCAAGAAAACGTCAAGAAAAAACAGGTCAGTTTTTCCCCACCTTCCGTGTCGGCATCGCCCTTCTCTTGGGCCTGCCTTTCGTGACCTGGCTGACCTTTGGCGCCCCCCTGAAGATGGATGTTCCCGTACTCGAGGGATTTAACTTCCAGGGCGGCGTGATGGTCAGCCCTGAGTTCATTGCCCTTCTGATGGGCCTGATCCTGTATACCTCCGCTTTTGTCGCTGAAGTAGTACGTGCGGGAATCCAGTCGGTCAGCAAAGGCCAGAAAGAGGCGGCGATGTCGATCGGTCTCAGGCCGTCTCTCGTCTTGAACCTGGTGATCTTACCCCAGGCCCTCAGGGTGATTGTTCCGCCACTGACCAGCCAGATGCTCAACCTGACCAAGAACAGCTCTCTGGCCGTAGCCATTGGTTATCCGGATTTTGTCTCTGTGGCCAACACGACCATCAATCAGACAGGACAGTCCATAGAGGGAGTCGCGCTCATCATGGCCGTCTATCTCTTTTTCAGTCTGTCAACGTCAGCATTCATGAACTGGTATAATAAGAGAGTCGCTCTGGTAGAGAGATAATATGAAACAAGCCGTCCAGGCAGAAGAGTTAAGGCCCCCTGTCACCAGCATCGGCGTCATTGGCTGGATAAAAAACAACCTCTTTAACGGGACGCCCAACTCCGTTCTGACCCTTGTCACCCTCTTTTTCTTATGGAAAACTGTTCCTCCCCTCTTTCGCTGGGCATTTCTTGATAGCGCCTGGCATACAACCGGTCAGGCATGTCGAGAGGCTGCCGGGGCCTGCTGGTCAATCATTTCCATGAACTATCGTTTTATTCTCTTCGGTTTCTATCCCTATGAAGAGCATTGGCGGCCTTTCCTCGCAATGATGATCCTTGTTGGTCTTCTTTTTTACAGCAGGGACCGGAACCACTGGAAAAAAACCCTGGCTTATGCCTGGATCATCGGGCTTTTCGCGATGGGTCTCCTGATGAAAGGAGGCCTGTTTGGACTGCCCTCCGTGGAAAGCACTCAATGGGGCGGATTGCCTCTTACTCTTCTTCTCGCTATTTTCGGACTGACCGCAGCCTATCCGCTGGGGGTTATCCTGGCATTAGGGCGACGATCCAAGATGCGTGGCATCAAAGTTCTCTGTATCCTGTATATTGAGCTGATCCGCGGCGTGCCTCTGATCAGCCTCCTCTTCATGTCCTCCATCATCTTTCCTCTCTTCCTGCCCGAAGGGGTCACCTTCAACAAGATCCTGAGGGCGCAGGTCGCTATCATCCTATTCACCGCCGCTTATATTGCCGAGGTGGTCCGTGGAGGTTTGCAGGGCATGGCACGCGGGCAGTATGAGGCAGCGGAGTCCATCGGATTAAACTACTATCTAACGATGCGGCTGATCATTTTGCCCCAGGCCTTAAAGATCGTCATTCCACCCACAGTAAGCATTCTCATCTCAGCCTTCAAGGACACCTCACTTGTGGTGATCATTGCCCTCTTTGACCTCCTCAAGACGACTCAGTCCGTGCTTTCCAATCCTGAATGGATGGGATTCAGCCGCGAGGCCTATGTGTTTGTTGCCATCCTTTATTTCTTAGGGTGTTTCTCCATGTCCAACTACAGCCGGAAGCTTGAAAGGGAATTGTCAAGGGGGGATTGAACGAAATGAATATTGAAAAGAAAGCATCTGAAGGGCAGATGATCGAATTTCTCGATGTGCACAAGTGGTTTGGTGAATTTCATGTGCTCCAGGGTATAAACCTGTCCGTTGACAAACAGGAGCGTATCGTTATCTGCGGGCCTTCAGGATCCGGGAAATCCACGCTCATACGCTGCATCAATCGTCTGGAGGAACATCAGAGGGGCCGCATCGTTGTCGACGGGATTGAGTTGATCAATAACATCAAAAATATTGAGAAGATCCGGGCTGAGGTGGGCATGGTTTTCCAGCACTTCAACCTCTTTCCGCACCTCACGATTGTTCAAAATTTGTCCCTGGGACCCATCTGGGTAAGAAAGACTCCCAAAAAAGAGGCGGAAGAAACGGCCATGTATTACCTTGAAAAGGTGCATATCGCTGAGCAGGCCCGGAAATACCCCGGGCAACTCTCCGGAGGTCAACAGCAGCGTGTTGCTATTGCCCGGAGTCTTTGCATGAATCCCAAAGTCATGCTCTTTGATGAACCTACCTCCGCCCTTGATCCCGAAATGATCAAGGAAGTGCTCGATGTCATGATCGAGCTCGCCCAGGAGGGCATGACCATGATTGTCGTCACTCACGAAATGGGTTTTGCCAAGAGTGTGGCCCACAGAGTTCTTTTTATGGACTTCGGTAAGATCGTAGAGGGAAATACACCCGAAGAATTTTTTAAAAACCCCCAGCATGAGCGGACCAAGCTCTTCCTCAGCCAGATCCTGCATTAACCCTTCTTCCCTAATGAGCCCATCATTGAGCAGACACATTACTCGGAAAATAGCTGCCTAAAATACTTCCTCTCCCCTGCCTTCGCCGAAGCGCCTGCCCTCCGCAAGGCTTCTGGAGGCGGGGCTTCGCGCAGGCAGGGGGGAGGCTAAACTCACGTGATTTTCCTCCTTCGAGGGTGACGCCCCGTCTTTTATTTCCCTCCCGTCAGTTCCTTCAACGCTTCTTCGTAAACCCGGTAGGTTGTTGAGTCGAAGAGGACAAACCGAACGAGTTTAATTTCATGGTGATCCTTTAAATAATCTTTCACTGTCTTTAAGGCAATCCTGGATGCCTCCTCCACGGGGTAACCATAGACGCCTGTGGCGATGGAGGGAAAGCTAATCGAGGAAATTTTATTCTGCGTGCACAATTCCAGACTCTTTCGATAGGCGCTCGATAAAAGTTCGGCATCTTTTGGCTTTCCGGAATAGACCGGGCCCACGGCATGGACCACATATTTTGCCTTAAGATTTCCTCCGCCAGTGATCACCGCCGATCCTGTGGGGCAACCCTTATACCCGGCCTTTAGTTCGGCCATGATGGAGGGACCACCGCCCCGATGGATGGCGCCATCCACACCACCCCCACCTGCCAGTCGTGAATTGGCTGCATTCCCGATGGCCTCGGTCTCTTCCTGTGTGATATCGCTCTGAACCACTTCCAGGACGGATTGATGAATGGCTGCTTGCATCATTTTTTTTATCCTCCTTTTGACGCTAAGGGAATCAACATTGACAAAAAATTGTCGAAATGATTACCCACATTACCGTGTCGATTGTAGCGCCCTCGTTTATCGGGGGCGCCCTTTTACGTTCCGGTAGACCGGAACGCTACAAAAGAATAAACATTCATAACGACTGCCCCGGAAGAGGCATAAAATCTAAATTTATCCATATCAGAAAGAGTTGACTCCGTCAATAGAGGAGAGTTAAGGTCTTAAGCGATGAAGTATATTTATTACGGCTGGGTCATTGTCGGAGTAGGGGTTCTCGTGAAGATGGCGGGGCTGGGGTTTGGCCGGTTTGCCTACCCCATGCTTCTTCCTACCATGAGGGATGGGGAGGCAGAGAAAAGAGCGACCCTCTATGGGTGGGTCACCTTGATCCACGGCATCGGGCAGTTTTTAGGAACCATTTTCGGAAGATATTTGAGGGATTTGACAGGCACTTTTTAGTTGACCTTTCTGGTTTCCCTGATGGGATTTGTCGCCTGTGTCATCCTGACCGCCATCTCTCCCTTCCCCCTTCCCCTCTCCCAACGGGGGAGAGGGATGGGGTGAGGGGAACTTCTTTCAGAGAGTTTCATAAAAAGATTTCTTCAGGAACTTGAAAGAGCTCACGAACTTATCGAAGATGTCAAAGGCAGCGGGGTCATAGGTTCCATCCAGAGACCTCCACTGGGTGATATAAAAACCCACTACCCGGTCACCCCGTTTGGCGAATATCACCTTTCCCCTGACCTTCTCTTTTTTCACCGGATCCTTTCCCTCTACCGTGACGGCAAGCCCCTCTCCGCCAACGACCTGCACCTTCTTCTTCTCCAGGATCTGAAAATGGAGGATCGCGTTAAAGAGAAATCGCTTGAAGAACTCCTTTTCTCGATCCTCAAACCGTGTGGAACATCCGAAGGGCTCCTCATCATAGGCAAAGGTGGTCAAGGATGGAAAATCACCGGGATCGGGCCTCACAAAACCGAAATTGATATCGTTCTCTCCTGTTTCGACCCGAAGCAGCTTCCAATCCGGAGGAGGCGGCACAAATTCAAGTTCATCCTCCCAGATGACGGTCCCCTGTTGAGTCAAGCGATAAGGAACAGCCTTTTTCTCCGTCTCAAAAGTTGCGCATCCGGAAAGCCAAACAGTCGCGAAAAATAAAGAAAGAATCAGAAGACTTTTTCTCTTCATGGTTTTCCTCCTTCCTGGTTCAGTTTTTTAAGAAAGAGGAGAATATCCTTGAAAACCGGCGAACCATCCCTGACATAACGAATGACGCCCTTCTTGTCGATGATAATCGTCCGTCTGCTGAAGATGGGCTTGCCCTCAGGTTGCGCATCCACACTGACGCCCAGAAAAGAGGTGACATTGGAAAGGAGAGGAAAGGTTAAATCTAAACCCTTTGCCCAATATTTTAGGGTGATGACATCGTCCCGACTGACGCCCAGAACCCGGGCGTTGAAGCGCTCATAGAGGTAAAGGTTCCTCTGATGGCCCTCCATCTCGCCCGTTCAGACGGGTGTATAGGCCGCCGGGAAAAAGGTGATGACCAGGTGATGTTTCCCGTAATACTCCTCAGCATAATTGATCACCCGATCGTGCGTGGAGGGAAGGGTAAAGTTAAGCAGCTCCCTTCCAACCAATTCCACTTTTTTCTTAGCTTCCACACTGGAGAGGAGAAGAAGGAATAACAGGAGAAAAATCAAAAAGAAACATTTGCAAAACCTCTTCCTCTTCATAGAGACCTCCTTTCTGGTTTAATAATAGAATCTTAAACCATTTTCCTTTTCTTTGCAATTTCCCCCTTTCATTCCTGTCTATGACAGGGAGGAAAGGGGGAAAGGATTAAAGGGTTCTCATAAATTCCACCAAATCCTTCTTTTCCTGTTCGCTCAGTTTGAGTTCAAGGATCAGGTTGAAGAGCTCTACGGTATCCTCTAATGTCAGCAGCCTTCCATCGTGGAGATACGTTGGAGAATCTTTGATGCCCCGCAGTGGGAAGGTCTTGATGGGACCATCCGCGCCGGCCATCCGCCCATTGATCATCCGCGGTTTATAGAACCGCTCCACCTTGAGATCGTGCATTAAATTGTCTGTGTAGTAGGGAGCCGGGTGGCAGACACCACATTTTCCCTTCTCAAAGAAAACCGTCTGGCCTCGTAACTCGGCTTGTGTTGCCTTCTTTGGATTGACTTTGCCGAAGAGGTCAAGTTTCGGAGCAGGCGGGAAGTCAAGAAGCGCCTGAAATTCCGACATTGCGTGGACCTGGCTGCCCCGTTCAAGGATGTTCGCCCCCTTCTTTGTAGCGATTACAGGGTCGCCATCAAAATAAGCAGCTCTCTGTTCAAATTCGGTAAAATCTTCGATCGACTTTAATGCTCGTTGAGACCCGAAAAGGCGCTGGACATTCACTCCCCTTAATGGGGGTGTATCAATACGATGTCGAAACTCTTGGGGGCGGATGTCTCCAACAAGGTGGGTTGCAGCGTTTGTGTGGCCGTTGGCATGACAGTCGAAGCAGGTTACCCCACGGCTTGCCTTTTCGGAGCGACGGTCTTCGGTCTGGTTGAACTGCTGCTGTGGAAATGGTGTAACCAATAGTCTAACACCTTCAATCTGCTTGGGGTTAAGAATCCCATTGAAAAGCTCGTAGTAATTGTCAATCGTCACCAATTTCCCCTTAGAAACGTCACCCAGGTCGGGTCGCGTCGTTAGGTAAATAGGCGCTGGAAATTCGGGCAAAAAATGATCGGGAAGGTCAAAATCGAGGTCAAAGCGGGTAAGGTCACGGCCTTCTTGCTTTTTTATCTCTTCAATATGAAATTTTGGGAAAACCATTCCTCCTTCCGGATGATTGGGATGAGGAAGGGGAAAGAATCCCGCAGGAAATAAGTTCTTCTCGCGGATTTCTTCGGGAGTCATAGAAGCCAGTGTCTGCCAGGTCATCCCCTTTGGAAGTTTAACCCGAACGCCTTCCTGGATCGGTTTTCCCCGGGACATTGTCACACCACTGGCCGGTCGATTGCTCAAATCATAACGCTCACTGAGCAGATCCATGTGGCGTTTCATCACTTCATGCTTTGCTGCCTTCATCCGAGCCATGATTGCCTCAAAACTCTCTTTGATCACTACAGGAGAGTAACTGGATTCTTTCTTTGAAGGAGATTGGGCAAAGGTTGAAATGGACATCATGACCGGTAACAGAACTGCAATTACCCATCCAAAGTATTTTATCATTTTTAACATTTTTACTTTCCTCCTTTTCGTTGAATTCTTGGCAGTTAGGGTTTAAAGACCCATTCACCTCCTCCCCTCATTTAAACTAATCTGGAATGATTCCGAATAAAATTTCAAAAAAATTTATGGAAATGTAATTTCTATCCCTAACCTCTGTAAGGATTGGTCAAGTTGAACGAGGGAGTCACTTTCCTTTACACTCCTGACAATATCCGTGATATTCAAGCCTGGTATCAGTAACCCAGAAGCGAGCTTTTTTTGCGACCTCCTTTAGGTCAATGGAGACAGGGACCTTGTAATCCATTATCTTATTACATCCCTTACAGACCAAATTAATGTGCTCCATAATATTCCCCTCATAACGGTTTTCCATTTTATCGAACTCCAGCATTTTAATGATGCCATGCCTGGAAAATTCATTGAGGGTGGAATAAACCGTGGATAAACTCAGGCTCCCGACTTTTTTCATCGCCTCCCGATAAATTAGGCTTGCACCTGGATGAAGATGGGTTTTATCGACTAATACTTCAATGATTGCAAGTCGTTGCGGGGTAAGTTTTAACCCTTTCTCCCTCATCTTTTTAATAATCGATGTTTTCATCTCAATTTGTAATTAAGAATCATTCCAGTTTACAAAGAACATATCCTGTCCGACATCGCTTGTCAAGTTATTGTCTCGCTCAAAAATGGCTTGCCAAAATAGATTGAGGAGTGTTAAATAATTGTTAAGGAAATAGAAAGATGATTGCTTACGATCTCATCTGTTCCAATGGTCATCTTTTTGAGTGCTGGTTTAAAGACAGCTCCTGCTTTGAGGAGCAGCAGTCTGCCGGCATCATCAACTGCCCCGTCTGCGATGATACCCAGGTAGTGAAAACCTTTTCTCCATTCATGATCAAGAAGAGTGACGGAGAAAGAAAAAAGGGGGAGGAGGCCGCTCAGCAGGCCTTGCAGTTAATCCATGAGTATGTGGACAAACACTTCGAAGATGTGGGAGCCAAATTTGCCGAGGAGGCGCTCAAAATCCACCATGGAGAAGAAGAAAAGAGAAACATCCGGGGAACGGCCACGATAGAGGAGGAAGTGATCCTGAAGGAAGAAGGGGTCCAGTTCTTAAAGGTCCCGATCGTCAAACGGCTTCTGAACTGAGGCTTTGAATGCTGAGATCTCTCGGTCCCTTTTTTGAACTCATCATAAAGCCGTCATCAAAAGTATTCGGTTTCGGGCCGGCTACATTTGTTTGAACAGATGAAGGTAGTTGCGGCTTACGGTGAGAAGCTCCGGTCTCTCTTTAAGTTTCAATATTCCTCGTCCTGTGAGTGAACGACTCACTTTGTCTATCTTGGAAACATTGACGATCGTTCCCCGGTGTATCTGCCAGAATTGACCGGGATCGAGTTCCTGGGCCAATTCTTTAATGCTCTTTTTAATAAGGGACTCCCCTTCTTTGGTTATGACCAGAGTGTATTTATCTTCGGCCTTGAAGTAGTCTGCCTCCTCCACGGGTATGAGACGGATACTATCTTTACTTTGCGTTTTAATCCAATGCAAAAAATCAGACCCTCCTCTGCCCGGCAACTTGGAAAGGACCTGCTCTACAACCTCAGCCAATCTTGCAGGTGGTTCAATGGAAGAATTCAATTGGTTCTTGAGGCGCTGAATGGTCTGAATCAGTCTGTTTTTTGACACAGGTTTGAGGAGATAATCAACAGCCTCCTTCTCAAAGGCTTCTACTGCATACTGATCGAAGGCGGTTACAAATACGATACGACAGAGCCCTGCTATTTTTTTTGCAACCTCCATACCTGAAAGACCAGGCATTCTGATATCAAGGAAGGCGATCTGCGGTCGTTTTGATTCCACTAATTCAAGGGCTTCTTTACCATTTTTGGCCTCGCCGCAAATCATGAGCTCCGGCCAAATCTCTGACAAAATGGATTTGAGGTATGTCCTCAACTCCTTTTCATCATCTGCGATAATGGCTTTGAAGATCATGCTTGGGCACCTCGATGATCGCCCTTACTCCATTTGGCTTGTTTTCTTCTAAAAGTAAACGCCCTTTTTCCCCATAAAGCAATTTAATACGTTCTCTCACGTTTCCGATACCTACCCCGGTCTTGTTGAAAGAGGAGAATCCTTGACCATCATCGCTGATTTCGATTCTTATGACTTCATCTTCTTCTCCAACCTTTATCATGATTGCTCCTCCCTCCATTTTGGGCTCAAGCCCGTGTTTTACGGCATTCTCTACCAGAGGCTGAAGCAACATAGGCGGGAAGGGATATTTCCGGACTGCATCAGAAAGCTCGACCTTGAAACGGAGCCTGTCGCCCATCCTGATTTTTTGAATATTAAGATAGGCTTTGATCATGTCCATTTCTTGATCTAATGTGATTGGATCAGGAAATGTCCTTGACAGAGAGGTGCGCAGATAATGAATCAGATCCATTAACATAGACTTGCCATTGGCCGGGTCTGTGTCTATCAGACTCAGGATATTGGAAAGGGTATTGAACAAGAAATGGGGCTCGATCTGTGCCTGAAGCAGTCTCAGATTGGTCTCAAGGGCTTCTTTTTCAATGGAAAGACGTTTGATCCTTTCTTGCTGGATCTCTTCCTCACTCACTCTTAATCTTGCTCTGACGTAGAAGAAATAACTGACAGCACTACCGAAGGCGATGGCAATGATGATAGTCTGAAGAAGACCTCTATCCTGTGGCTTCAGGACGATGGAAAAGATCTGCTGAAGGACAAAAGGCCCTATTTGCAAGCCGATCAGGATTCCACTGCCAACGCCTATTGTGAATGTGAAAGCAAGGGATGCACTCTTCTCTGGTTTAAATATCCAGAGTAAAAACATAATGATCGAGCAAATAGAGATCCCGAAAGATTGAGACACAATTAAATTAATGATAAAGGACTTTGTGGTGATACCTGTAAAGGTTAAGAAAGCGGCGATCAAAGTGGATATGATAATCGTATAGAGTAAATCAATAAAAACATTTCTCGCATTGATATAATGCTTGATATAAATTTCGCTTTGTTCCATGCTCAGGTTACCCGGCGCTTTCTATATCAGAAGCTATACTTTAGGCCGATCATCCATTGATAATAGAGGATACTCCCAAACTCTGTATTCTTGCCACCTGCCATTACGGTACCGACGGAAAACAACTCCAGATGATTACCCAAAGAATATGACACAACTTTTGTAAATTGACCAGATCCATCATTCAAATTCTGGGTCCAGCGTAAGGTAAGATCGATTTTGTTTTTGATATTATTCTGAGTATACTGGAGCAGTGCATAATTCTTTCGCAAGAATCTTAATCCCGTATTGACCGTTTGGCCAAGGGTCTTTTGTCCCAATGCCGATACCAAACCGTTAGAGCTGATAGCTCCTGCTGCCCTGCGCCTTAAGGAGTAGTAGGTATCTGAATCAGCATCGCTGTACCCTGGGCTATAATAGGCGTATTCCATCGACAAGGTTCCACTCGCTGCAAAAGTGTAGGAGCCTCCGATGAGGAGAACCGGTTTAATAGTGGAATCGTCTCGATGGAGTTTTTGCATTGAAGCCCCCAAAGGGGAATTAGCCCTCTTGGGGTATAATGCCTTACTACCTTGGGTAATGACTCCCTCGCCATAGAGCAGGATGGCATCGGAAATAGTCCATCCTCCAAAAAACCCCAATGAATTCAGGGAATCCTCCCTATGCGAGAAGATGATTGAACCATAATTCTGCCGGCCTGTATAATCTATCTTCAAGGCATAAGTCTTTTCAAATGGCGTGCCTTGAGGAAAGCCAATCGGAAAGCCGGATGCGGTCTTGTTACGTCCTTCATCTGTATTGGCGATGAAAGATATCGTCCAGGAACTTCCCGGGATCCAGACCAACCGGCCGAAATCCATGCCCGGCACTTCCAGGTAGGGGTTACGACGACCATTATCCTGGAAAAAGGGATTGGAAGGAGAGAATAGAAAGGAAGGCCCCCATTGCAGGTTTTCGCGGCCGTAGGATATAAATAGATTCTCACGCACCTTCCATCTTACCAACCACTCATTGATGTACCAATCGTCATCCCATTGGGATTCTCCCTTGCGGTGCCCTTCTCGCCAGATGCTATACTCAAGTCTCATTCTGGGTTTAGCGCTTAGCTCTAAAGGGTCTATGTTTAGACGTAGATCCGGCCGTATTTCCAGATCTGCCGCGTAATGCGGAATTTGCAGAAAGTTGTTTTCAGGATTTTGGCTTGAATTGGAAGGCTCCTGGATAATACCATAGGTCAAAATCCGCAAATCCAACGAAAAGCGCTTGGCCAATGTCTTTTGGATCATGGCAAGGGCTGTATGACTATCCTCACCGGCTATTCCCGTCTCCGGCAAGCAACCTATACCAACCATCAATAGAACAACAATTGTGAAAAGGCGATTCTTCATTCTAAGGTATGTACTCATTTTGAAGGGTACCCCCCACCCATCCCTCCCCCTCAAGGGGGGAGGGATGGGTGGGGGGGGATGTCATTTTTCTTAATACGTTTGTATTACTTTAACAACAGATTGAGGTTGAAAACGGAATCCGGAACCTTCTTGATCAATACCTTGCGAAAGTACATGGTGGTGACATCCTCTTTCAGCACGGCGCTCGTAATAACCATTTTGGAAATGAATGGTTGCGGCTTACCATCAACAGTGATGCTGTTTTCATATTCGAATGTGGCGGTCTTAAACATCTTTCCTGAAACCGTGTAAAATTCAGCCTTGAGGCCCACCAGCCGCTCTTTGGATACCCAGTATTTGATCCGGTCATAAGTAGCCTTTTTATCCACTGCGCTTAAATCAAAGAGATAGCAGGGCTCTCCATTCGCCGTGTCCTCCAAACTTTGAATCACTTGATAGTCGCCGGCATAGTTGGTCGATGCTATGTCGCCATTGGCAGCACCACCCATTAGTTTTTGCCGGGGAGAGATAGGGACTGCTTTAGAAAGACCAGGTTTCACAAACCACATATTGCGGTCTAACATCAATAACTTTTGGCCTTTCACATTGGCCGGGGCAAGAAAGTCTGCCAGTGAGTTGAAATCACGAGCAGTTACCCTGATGGTTCTTTGTTGTTGACGCCCTCCTTCAATGGATTCAATGTCGATCTCCCACTCTACTCCTTCCACGTTACCCCGAGCTTCATCCGCTTTTGTGAGGATTTCCTTGGGGCTCATGGCAGCATGAAGGGAGGAAGGGAAAAAGCCCAGACAAGAAACAAGTGTAAAAACTAAAAGAATCAAATCTCGTTTTTTATGCTGGCGATTCATCAGTTTCCTCCTTCTAATATATTTACACGTGTCCCAGGGCGTCCACTACATTTTGCTTGGCCGCACGCCTCGCCGGGATGATGGCAGCTAACAAAGAAAGAAAAATCAGAAAGAGCATCAACACGAACATAGTTTGAGGTACAAGGTTAACAATTAATGGCACAGGTGTAGAAGCGCCCGGAGGTGTGTAGGTCGGGGAGAGAGCTCGAATAATGGCCCACACGCTTATATGCAATACTACTCCTATGAAACTGCCGAAAAGGCCCAACAGGCCGCCTTCCATCGCGAAGAGCAGCGATGTACCCCTTCTCTTTAAGCCCAAGGCCCTCAGGGTTCCAATCTCTCTGGTTCTCTCTAAAACTGCCATACCCATTGTGTTGACAGTGCTCATAACAACGATGACTAAGATAATGGAGAACAGGAATAGGAAGATCATATCGAACATCCCTCTAACCTTTGAATAGAATAAGGATAGTTCGTTCCAGGTCTTTATCTCACAGGCAATGCCTGCCTTGGTTAGTTTGGTCAGAAGGAGCGCACGCATCTTCTCGGTCTTTCCCCAGTCTTCCAGCAGGACCACGATTCTTTCAGCCATTTTCGTGTCAAAAAGGGACTGTGCGAAGTCAAAAGTGAAACGCATGTATTTGTCATTAGTGGCATCCGACCCAGAATCATATACACCCGCCACTTGAATGTCCATGGCATTCATCTGGCCGCTCAGGGTAGTGGCCATCACAACTCCGTCCTTGCCAGGTTTGAGGTTGAGATACTTGGCTAAATCCTGGGCAATCTCCACTCCATAAGTCTTCTGCTCGTGTAATCCCTCTCCAATAATGGGTCTAAAAGCAGCCCAAGCTCCTTTAATTGTCTTATCATCCCTGGGAACGACTCCCTGGGCTATGAAAATGGTAGAGGTGGTTCCATTCGAGACAATACCGGCAACCTGAATCTGAGGGGTAGCCAAAATAACCTCATTTTCTTCCGTGACCAGTTTCGTTATTTTCTCGACTTCCGCTTTCGAAAACATATATCGCTCAGGATCAAGTTTCCCTTTCTCTAGCCAGCCAGCCTTGTAGACAGTTAGATGACCCAGGCCCTCGCCTCGAATAGCTGATTCCCTTAATCCGGAATAGGTATTACTGACATAACCTCGAAAGAGGCTTATCGCTGAAAAGCCCACACCTATCGCGAGCAAAGTGACAAAGGACCGGCGCTTATTTCTTAGAATATTGCGAATTGCTATTTTCATCCATTTTCTCATCGCTTCATCCCTCCATCGACGATTCGTCCATCCTCCAGGCGCACCAGGCGTTTGACCTGATCCAGGAGCCGTTGATCATGGGTAGAAAAAATAAAAGTGATCTCATCTTTTTCATTCAGCTCGCGCATGATGGAAATGATCATGCGGGCGGTTTCCGTGTCCAGATTGGCGGTCGGTTCATCGGCAATCACCAAAGAGGGATCATTTACCAATGCCCTCGCAATCGACACCCTTTGTTGTTGCCCTCCTGACATTTTGGCCGGGCGATTATGGATAAGTTCACTTAAGCCCACTTGCTCTAAACGGCTCAGGGCCTTGGCTTTAGCTTCTCCGAAAGATGCACCTTTAATTTGAAGAGGGAGCATCACATTCTCCAGGGCGGAGAGAACCGGGATTAGGTTAAAACCTTGAAATATAAAACCGATCGTTTCATTGCGAAGCTCGCTTCTTTGGTTATCTGACAAAGAGCGAACTTCCTTGCCGGCAATCGCCAGATCCCCTGTCGATGGTTCATCAATGGCGCCGATAAGGTTTAGAAGCGTGGTTTTGCCAGATCCGGATGGTCCCCAGATGGCAACGAACTCCCCTTTATCTATTTCTAAGTCGATCCCTTGGAGGGCATGCACTACCGTTTCACCCAAGAAGTAGTCCTTTTTTATGTTTTGCATTTCGATTAGGGGCATATTCATTGTTCCTCCTTGTTAAGGGTTTCAGTTTTGAGATCATCTTATTTGACAAATCATGCTTTATAAACAGTTTGGTGATGAAAAGGTCCATAAGGCGATAAAAGGGTAATAATAGAAGTGAGAGGGTGCGGGGTTTACTCATTTCAAATTCCCTCCCCAATCCTCCATCATTTTCTGGAAGGTAAACTCCCCGCCCCTCAATACACCTGTATAACCTCCCCCTGGATTGCCCCAGGCGCTCGCCAGGTAGAGTCCTTTAATAGGGGTCCGGTTATCGATCCTGGTCATATAGGCATTATTCATAGTCTGTTCAAATCCATAGATGGCCCCTTCAGGATTGCGTGTAAAGTACCAATTGGTCAAGGGAGTTGCCGAGTCCTTAACTTCTATCATGGAGGAGATTCCGGGGATTAACTCTTTTTCAGCCCTGCGGATGAGGATATCTGTCCACCTTGCTTTTTCCTCATAGTATTCCTTTTTACGCCCTGCCCGGTAATCGGTTTCAAACTTGCGCCAGGGTTCATAGCCAGTCAGAAAAAGAAGCATGAGTGTCGATTTACCCGGCCTGGAATAACCTTCAAAGAGGTTGTCGTAAATGGTGACGCTGAAGGGCCCCCGCTCCACATTCCCTTTCATGCAGTGTTGATAATTGGCCTCCGCCCCTTCTCCTGAAGAGATGCCAATGCTGTAACCCTTTATCCTACCCCTCAATCCCTGTTTTAACCCTAACCAAACAGTGAAACTCGAGATGCTTGGTTGGTATTCATTCAACTTCTTTAAGTAATCTGCCGGCACAACATCCAGGGGAAGCATTTCCTTAAAGGTGGCAAGGGCACTTGCGTTGCTTACCACAGCTCGAGCAGGCAGGATTTCTCCTCCCGAGATGGTTACCCCCTGCACAGCCCTGTCCTTCACCAGGATTTTTTCCACCGAGTTTCCGTAAAGGATTTTCCCACCCGAGGTCTCAATGGTTTTAGCCAAGGCATTACTCAATTCCTGAGAACGGGGTTTGATGTAGTAAGAGCCATTTTTCAGGTAGTCCCCAAGGGCGGTGGCATAGTAAAAACCGGAGAGCTTCGATGGAGGCAGACCGTAGTAGCCCCAATTGAAAGCCAGAACATCCTTCAGGGCAGGGTCTTTGACGTATTGATTTAATAAATCGACCAGAGTCTTGTTCCTTACCTTCCACATCTTCCGGTACTGAATGGGGAAGATATACTTGAAAAACTTTCCTTTCTTTTGGTGAAGCTTGTCCGTTTCTTCTGCTATCTCTAATAGTTCCTGAAAAAAACCACGAATACCCTCCTTTTCAGAGGGGAAATGTTTTGTCAAAAGTTGAATCAGCGCCTCCGGGTCTCGCTGAGGAACTGAAATTTCAAGGGTTGGGGTCTTGAAATGAAAAGCTTCGGGCAGTGAAATCAATTGTAATTTTTCAAGGACACCCAATTCTTTCAGTATTCGTGCTGTTGCATTGTTGTGAATGGACGTCCCATGGAGCGACACCTCGAAGGTAAATGGTCCTCGGTCAAAAGAAGTGGCATAGCCTCCTGGGATACCATGTTGTTCGACCACTGTTACTGGAATGCCAAATCTGGACAGATAGGTTCCGCAACATAATCCCCCCAATCCCGCCCCGATGATCACTGTCGGGTAGTTGCCTTTGGGTCCCATGCCGGCGGCATAGGCTGCAATCTTTTTCCAGTCGAGAGCAAAGGAAGCTGCCGTCATGGCCGAGATGGTCAAAAAGGAACGTCTTGAAATTTTTTTGTCTATCATGGTCTTTTCTCTTTCCTCCTAAAAGTTTTGAGATCATCTTATTTGACAAATCATGCTTTATAAACAGTTTGGTGATGAAAAGATCCATAAGGCGATAAAGGGGGGGATTATAGGAGTGAAAGGGCGAAAATGGAAAGCAATAGATTGGATGAGGTGCGAGAAGATCCGCAAACCAGAGTACGACTTAGATCAAGGTTTCAGGAATAGATTTACTTCCTGGAATTTCTCATCTCTAAAAAGTAAGATCCGTAGCGAATCGCCCGCCTTGGCCTTGTCAAAGATCTCTTCGAATTCCTGAATCCCCCCAACCTCTTTTAAATTGATTTTGGTAATGATATCTCCTGCCTTGATTCC
Source organism: Deltaproteobacteria bacterium RBG_16_49_23 (assembly GCA_001798855.1). GTDB lineage: Bacteria > Desulfobacterota > BSN033 > BSN033 > UBA1163 > RBG-16-49-23. The sequence continues at coordinate 20,567 of MGQQ01000053.1, forward strand.
GGAGACCTCCGAGGCGCTTCCCGGAACCACCTCGGAAACCAGCACCCCCTTTTGCCCTTTGAAATTGAAGTGAGAGGCCAGGGAAGGGGTGAGCTCCTGAATCCGGATTCCTTGCCGTTCTCCAATCCCCTCCTTCTGGGAGAGGGTAAGTCCCTGTTGATCTAAAACCTTGGCAGAGACGAGAATTGGGACTTTCGATTTCAGAGCAAGAATGATGGCATCGCTCGGGCGGGCATCGACTTCGATCACCTCTTTGTTCAAAATAAGAAAGAGGGTGGCAAAATAAGTGCTGTCCTTCAGGTTGACAATTTTAACCTCCTTCACTTTGACCTGGGCTTGCGCCAGAATGGAATGGAGGAGATCATGGGTCATTGGCCTGGGAGAGGAAACCTGATTGAGCTCTTTATTGATGGCATTGGCTTCAAGAAGACCGACCCAGATGGGGAGCCCTTTTTTCCCTTCCCTGTCCGCGAGGATGACGACCGGACTCTGACTGACAGGATCTATCCTTACTCCTTTCACCTCCATTTCAATAAAGGCAGGAATTTTTTCTCTGCTGAGTGTGACCAGTCCCAGAGAGGTGATCAATAAAACGGCCAGACCGATCATGATATATTTTTTCATAGCTCTCTCCTTCCCCCTCCTTTTTTCCCTCCCCACTTGCAGGGGAGGGAGGGGTGGGGGGTTACATTTTCTGTATTGCTTTTTTTCTCAATATGGCCATGAGACCGATGATGATCTTCTGGCCGTCCCTTTTGGTTTTTGGTTCGGGAACTTTGATGATGCGCTTGCAGAATGCGTGGTAATGTCCCTCCTCCCACCCCAACTCTTCCAGAAGGTATGAGATAAAATCATTCTGGCCCTGGGTGATCGATTCCAGGCCGCGGGGACTGCCTGAAGGGATGAGCCTGCCCTTTGGGGAAGGATGGTAGGGATGGGGCAGGAGCCCCTTAAATCCCATCTCCTGAAAACGTTTCATGACCTTCTCGAACCCTTCCCGGTTCAGCCGGGTTGAACTCTCCACTCCAGCCACCCCTTTAAGGATCTGGCGATAAGATTCCTCATCGAGATGGAGGTCTTCCTTTGCAATATGGACAAGGGCCTTCTTTTTACGACCGATCGCCACAGCCTCATTATAACCCAGATCAAGGGAAAAAGAGAAATCGATTCGTAAGCTCTTTTTCCGTCTATAAGTGACGACAAAATAAGGACTCTATTGTTGTCAAAAAAGGCCACTTTTTTCCCTTTTCGTAAGATTTCAATTTTTGTTATCCCTTGCTTACCAAAATTGTTGAACTTTTATGACAAAAATGTCATTTCCCGGGGTTAAATTTCGATTTTCAATTTTAACTCAAAATTTGGAATAATACTTAGAGATTAAATAGTTACATAATGAAACCTCCATCCTTCCTGCTCTGGCATATATATTGCTTAAATTAAAATTGAAGTAAGATAAAACAAGAAAAAACTAATTGAGGTGAATTAATGTCTGCTATGAAAGATGATAACATTTTAACAACTGATGAGGCAGCCCAATACTTAAAGATCTCAAAAGCAACTTTATTAAATCATATCCATGAAAGAAAGATAAAGGCTAAGAAAGTGGGGAGGAGTTGGAGAATTCTCCAATCAGAGCTATACCGATTTTTAAAGGAAGGGTAAGCAGGTAGGTGCGATTTCAAAATAAAGATAAGAGGGGAATACTAATTGGAAACCCGCATCCTCATTGTTGATGATGAGAAGATGATCTACTCGATCCTTGCGAAAAGGCTTTCCAAGGAAGGATATGCCTGTGTGATGGCCAATAACGGAAGAGAAGCCCTGGGCCTTTTTTATAAAAATGATTTTTCGCTGATCATTTCGGATATCCGGATGCCTGAAATGGATGGGTTGGAGCTTCTGAGGAATGTGAGGGCTGTGCGGCCGAACATGATGTTCATCATCATGACCGCCCATCCGGAGATCAATATGGCAGTAGAGGCCATACGCGTGGGAGTGACTGATTTCATCATTAAGCCGGTTGACCTTGAACTCGTTTCCTTCAGCGTAAAGAAGGCCCTTGAGCAGAAGAAGATGGAAGAAGAGCTTGAGTCTTATCACAACAATCTGAAGAAATTGGTAGAGGAAAGGACAGCAAAACTTCAAAAGACTTTGCTTGTTCTTAAGAAGAGCCACCTGGATTCAGTTAAGGTATTAGCCGGAGCGATTGACGCAAAAGATCCCTATACCCGAGGCCATTCAGACAGGGTGAGAAGGATGAGTATGAGGATTGCAGCCCAATTGGGGTTCAACCAAGAGAGACAGGAGAGCCTGGTCTTTGGTGCACTTCTCCACGACATCGGTAAGATCGGCATCAGGGATGAGGTGCTTCAAAAAAAAGGGCAACTGACACCCGAGGAGTATCAATATGTTCAGCAGCACCCATTGATCGGGGTGAAGATCGTGGAGGGGATCGATTTTTTTAAAGATAAGATTTCCATGATTCGCAATCACCACGAACACTACGATGGCAGGGGTTATCCTGACGGTTTAATTGGAGAGGTGATTCCTTTAGAGGCAAGGATCATTGGTGTACCGGACGCCTTTGATGCTATGACCAGTTTAAGGCCCCATCGTCGGGCCATGCCTGTTGAGGATGTCCTTCTTGAGATGGAGAAAGGAAAGGGAAGGCAATTCGATCCCCAAATCTTGGAGATCTTTCTGAATGAAAAAATCTATCAATGATAGGGTAGCCGAAGCCTTTAGGCTGCGCCTCGGATGAATAGATGGGAAATGGAAGTCTTTAAAATTGAAAACCGGCAATTAAGAAAAATGGGAGGTGTCCCTAATTAGAGTCTGCTTATAAATGTCTTTTTCCGTCATGCCGGACTTGAGGAGCCTGCCCCGTACTTGATACGGGGGCATCCAGGCGTCGTCCCGACGAAAGTCGGGAACCATCTCAAAGACTGGGTCCCGGTTTTCACCGGGAACCCCGGCTTCCGGCTTTCGCCGAAATGACGATTCTGATTGAGGGGGCAATTTATAAACAGACTCTAAATAGAAACTTCATCTATATTTCTCCATCTTGCGAAAGAGTCACCGGTTATCGTCCAGAAGAATTCTTTGCTAATCCGGATTTGACGGAGACAATCGTCCGTCCTGATGATCGCTGTATGTTTACCCAACATATTAACAATTCATTTGACAACAGAGATGTTGGCGATTTGGAATTCCGCATCAATACCCGATTCATGCATAAAAGTTGACATTGGGGGCATGTTAAAATAATATGCGGTCATGGGCCTTAGTGCGCATTATGCAGAGAGGGCAAAAAAACGAAGGAGAGAATATCTCCTTGTTCCGGGAAATGGAGAAGGAATGGAAGGGGTGCGGGGGGATTTTCGGAGTTTAATATGAAGATCGGTGTGCTTTCCGACACCCATTTAAGAGAACCCGATTCAGAATTTAAAAAGATTGCTGAGTTCTATTTCAAGGACGTAGATAAGATTTTCCATGCTGGAGATTTTGTAGAGTGGTCTGTTGCCGAATGCCTCTCGGGGCTGAAAGAATTAATTGCTGTCTGCGGGAATATGGACCATTATGCAGTCCGGAAGGTCTTTCCACAGAAACGAGTTATTGAATTAGGGGGATTTCGGATAGGCTTGATTCATGGAGGCGGGGCGCCTTTCGGAATCGAGTCACGGATCCAAGGAGAATTCAATGAGGTAGATGCAATCGTCTATGGCCACACCCATACTCCGGCAAATCATCTGGTAAAAAATATTTACTTTTTCAATCCCGGGTCGCCCACACGATCCCTCTGGCATGGCGCCACCCTTGGAATCCTTCACATCGGAGACAAGATTGAGGGTGAGATCATCAAGATTTGATAACTGATGACCCTTAACGGGTAAAATTCTTTGTAACACTTTAGCTCTTTGAAAAAGATTGTCTAATCCCCCTGTATCCCCCTTTGTCAAAAGGGGGATATGTTTCTCCTCCCTTTGGTAAAGGGAGGCGGGGAGGGATTTTAACGGTTTATTTCAAACCGCTAAATTGATACAATTCTTTTAAAATTCCTTATTCAAAGAAAAGGTAAGAAGATTAGCGTCAAAACCGTCATTTCGCCTTTCACGGTCTATTAAGTAGGTTCTTTCCAGAGTAAGAATGGGTGTGACCCATTTATTTTTATACCAGATACTGATCAGGCCATCCGCATATTTCTGGCTGTTTTCATCCCTGGTCCTCGCATAGCTCCCGTTGAACCGTGCGCCCAACCCTTTAAAAATACCCTCATAACTCATCCCCCCGGAATAGATCAGGGCATCGGAGTCAAAAACAAAACGTGTGAAGGGAGGAGGCACCGGAAAGGCGAACAGGTTGTTTGTGATGTTCTTCTTATCCCGGATCTTCTCATAAGTGAAAGAGGCGTCAAGGGACAGCCTGGGAAGAAAAGAAGGCTGGTAGCCCGCGGCGAAGACGTAGTCCTGGACATCGATCCGATATCGCTGATCGGGGTTGGTCTTTCTCTTCCACAACACTGACCCTTTTAAATTCAACCCGTTGAGGGGAGTGTTATACTTCACTCTCAACTTAGCGATATTTTCATGTTCGGGCGAAATACGGGTATACGGATTATCGAAGTCCGCTCCCTGATACTCTCCGTAAATACTGAACGACTTGTAAGGTTTCCAGTCCAAAGAGCCAATCCAGCCGTGGGTTCTAATAATTGTATCCTGGGAATCTTTGCCGCCGATAGCCAGATTGCCCTCGACATTCATTAAATTCTCTGCATCGATATCCCGGTACTGAAAACGGTAGCCTCCTCTTAAGGTCAGCTTCTCAATCGGAAGAACCTCGATCTGGAAAGTACCTGTATGTGCATGGAGTTCATAAGTCGGCTTGAACGTTTCTGCCCGTCCGTCCTGACTCAAACGATGGAACTGATAATCGAAATGGAGCACGGCCTTTTTCATCAAAAGATAACTCAGGCCCAATTCGGCAATCTGAGTGTTAAAATCAGTCTTCCCCTCTGTCGTAGAAAATGGATTTGTAAAATGGGCCCGCCCGTTCGAATGGGCATAAGTAAATCCGAGATCCAGGTCCAAGCGTTCCCCGACCCGGGTATGGCCTTTGGCCGTACTGACATAGGTATTCATATCTTCTTTCCGCTTCTCCACCAGGAAACCCGGCTCCTCGATTTCGTTCTCGTTCTTAAAATTCCAGCGGGACTGCTTCACATGGAAGTTCCAGGTCCCGATTGAAAAGTCTGCTGAAACGAAAAACTCATTCAGTCGCTCTTTCAGGTCCTGCTCAAGATTGGGGATGTCTAAAAGATAAATAAAGGCCCTCGGAGTCCTCATGTCTCCGGCCCTCTGAGCATGGCTGTAGCCGAAATTGAGACGGAAGTCGTCTTGGGGAAAGATCGTGAGGGTGACAGCCCCTTGTCTTCTGCGCTGATGGAAATCATGGTTATCAGTGAAGGGTTCGCCAAGCGAAGGAGTGAAGAAATCTTCACGGTTGAAGAAATATCTGGATTCCCTATAGGTCACGACCAGATCATAAGTTTTAGCCTTTTTGATCTGAAGGCGCCCATAGGGAAAAGGATCCCCGATGCCGTTCAGGTTAAAGCTCAAAGAGTCTACAAGGCCCTTCTTTTCCTGATTCTTTCCTTGAAGGCTTAGGTTAAAAAGCCTCAGTCCCTCCATCAGGTTAACGACTTCTTTATACCGGTCCCGGCCTTCAATATCGGTCAGACGATACCCCAGTTCGACGCTTCCGTGCCACTGGAAAGGGCCTGTGGCCAGCCCTCCGTTCTCCGGGGCAGCGTCCAAATTGGAGAAGAACAGTAAAAAAGAAAGGGATAACATTCCTAAAATGGCTGTCTTAATATATCCTCTCATTCCCTCACCCCCATCATCGGAAGAACGCTCTGTCGAAGTTGGACCCGTGTATCTGAGAATGGCAGTTGACGCAGGATACCGCTGAAGAGAAGAAGACATTCTGGTGTCTCTGGCCATGACACTGGATACAGACCCTTCTCACATCCCGGTGGGCCAGGAGAAACCGGTTAGGCGATCCATGAGGGAGATGGCAGATGGTGCACCCTTCCACCTTGACAGAGGGATGCTCGAAAACCCAGGGGCCCCTTTTCTCAGGATGGCATTTAAAGCAGGCATCGACATTAAAATTAAATCGCCCTCCTGTTCTTAAACTGGCCCTGTTCCGTGTTCCGTGGGGCGTATGGCAATCCGAGCATTTGATCGCCCCCTCCATGACTTTATGCCGGGTGGGAAGATAAAATTTTGATTTGACGTCCTGATGGCAGGAGAAGCAGACATCCATCTCTTTCCCTTTAAGGAGTTTATCGGTTAAGGGTTTTCTATGCATCTGGTGGCAGTCATTACATCCGACAGCGCCCAATTTATGGACTCCCCGATCGAATTGGAAGAAGCTCTTCTCTTTCTGATGGCATTTGAGACAGGCGTCAGAGCGATCTGTGGCATTTTTGTCCTTAAAGGAGAAGATGAGCTTCTTATCTCCCCCCGCATTGACATGTTTTTCTCCGGGACCATGGCAGGATTCACATCCCCTTTTCTCCGGGGGACGTTTGGGGTCTTTCAACGTTTGATAGTGGGGATTTTCTTTCTGGAAGGCGCCAAATATTTCGGAATGACAAACCTTGCAAACCTCGGGCACCGCAGGTTCCAGATAGCCCCCCTTTTCTGACTTCGTTTCTCCTTGACTGGAGGCGCCCCAGCTAAAAAGGGATGGCAAGAATAACAGGATGGCAATCACTATCGGAAAATACTTGATCCGATTCATTGATCTTCTCCTTCTTAGTCCGTTGGAATATTTCATTGAAACTGAAAATGCCATTAGACGCAAAATATTGGTGAACTCCATGGTTGTGTAAAAAACGTTTGAAAAGAAGAGAATAGATGAGACCCAAATGACTCATTTTATGAAATCAGATGTTATTCATATTGTCAAGTTAAAAAATTCTAAAACAAATGGAAATATGCTATAATAAATTTAATGAAAAGGAAGAGGGAAGTAATAACCGTTTTGTGCTTAGGAGCGCTGGTATTAGGTATCTCCATACTCAGCTATGCTCGACCAGCTCGTATGGTTGAATTCAATGCCCGATATGGAACCATAGGTACGGCCTTAGACACCTGCCTGGTTTGTCATACCATTCCCAATCCAGTGGTGGGGAATGGACCCCGGAATCTCTACGGAACCCATCTTTTTGTTTTTAACTACAATTTCGCAGTTGTCGAACCATTCGACTCCGACATTGATGGCTTTACCAATATCGCAGAGATTATAGCGAGGACGTTCCCCGGGGACCCGAACAGTAAACCGGGTCCGGATACCACACCTCCTGTGGTCAACAGTTTTGTAATTCCTGCAGATCATAATACACTCGTGGTGCCCATCCTTTCCTTCACGGCCAATGATAATACGGGCGTCACGGGTTGGATGGTTACGGACATCCCTGCTTTTCCGGCAGCGGCAGATCCAAACTGGAGCCCAACGCCTCCGGCGACCTTTTCCTTTACCACACCAGGGATAAAGACTCTTTTTGCATGGGCCAAGGATGCCACAGGGAATGTCTCTTCTCCCGGCCTGAGCGCTTCTGTGACCATCACCCTTACAAGATTCCAGGATGTTCCGGCTAACCACCCTTCCTTCTCTCGGATTGAGGCCATTGCAGCGGCGGGGATCACTAGGGGTTGTCAATCGGACGATCCCGCCACGCTTCAAAACGAAGCCCTTTTCTGTCCCGGAAACCCGGTGACGAGAGAGCAGGCGGCGGCTTTTATGATCAGGACATTAAACGGAGCAGACCCCGTGGGAGTCTGCGCTCAGCCGCCCTTTTCAGATGTCCCGGTGGACGACATCTTCTGCATCCATATCGAGCAAATGGCCACTCGTGGGATCACCCGCGGGATCGGAGAAAACCTTTTCGAGCCCAGCTTACCTGTGACAAGAGAGCAGATGGCAGCTTTTCTTATAAGGGCAGTGTTCCCTGGGGATCCTCCAGGAGTCTGTGCTGTGCCCCCATTTCCGGATGTACTGGTTGGCAACCCTTTCTGCAGGCACATAGAGGAACTCGTTGCGCGTGCGATAACATTAGGATGTTTGGGAGACGATCCAGGGACGCCGGGAAACGAAGCGCAGTTCTGTCCTGCCGACTTAGTGACACGTGATCAGATGGCGGTCTTTCTCGGAAGGGCTTTTCTGGCTCTCCCCTGAATGTACCAACAAATCATTAACAAATGAGACTGACCATTTTCTCGCGACTGATGATCGGATATATCGCTATCTTCATTCTGATGATGGGGGTGGCCGCTTATACTATTTTGAAGTTGCATTACTTTAATAAAGAGATGCGTCATATCCTGAAGGTCGATACCCTTCTCTTAGAGTATGAGGAAAGGCTGACAGAGTCTCTGCTTTCTCAAATGCGTTATGAAAAAAAGTTCTTCATCACCCAGGATGATGCCCTTTTTGGCCAATTTCTTTCAGCTAAAGAAGAGTTTGAGGGGTATCTTGGCAAGCTCGATTCCCTTGCTGATACAACCCCCAAAAAAGATTTGATCAAAAGGATCAAGAAAGACTTCGAACAATATCATCTCCTGATCAGTGAAAAAGTGAAACGTGTTAAGACAAAGCAGCACACGGTTGACCGACAATATGAAGAAGAAAAAGACCAGAAGGTAAATGCCATCATCGAGGAATTAGAACATTTGGAGGCTTATTCTCATGAAGGCATCCGTCAAAAGATGAAGACCTTAGAAGAAACAGGGCAGTCCACTCGCAAATTAACTATTATTCTATCCACGATCGCGGTCCTCTTATTCATTGCCATATCCTTCTTCACCACGAGAAGCATTACCCGTCCCCTTTCTCTGGTCATGGGGAAAACAAATGAAATTTCGGGCGGCGTCTTCCAGTGTGACCTGAATATTTCATCTCCTCCGGAGATGTCCGAGGTGGCCAGGGCCTTCAATTCGATGTGTGATAAATTGAAGGTGGTGGATAAGATGAAATCCGATTTCCTCTCCATGATGTCCCATGAACTGCGAACCCCCCTCACCTCCATCAAAGAGGGGACCGCCCTTTTGCGGGAGGAGGTAGCCGGTCCCATCACAGAGAAGCAGAAGAGGCTGTTGACCATTATAACGGAGGAGAGCAATCGGTTGATCGATCAGGTCAACTCCCTCTTAGACGTTTCCAAGATGGAATCAGGGATGATGACCTTTCATTTTGAGCAGAGAAGCCTCATCCCCCTTATTGAAATGGTTATCCTGGAGATAGGGCCCATCGTAGAAGCCAAGAAGATAAGCCTCGAGGCAAAGATCAATGGACCGTTGCCGGAAATCCCTATAGATCGTGAGAAGATTCTCCAAGCGCTCAGGAATCTGATTGGAAATGCAGTCAAATTTACTCCTGAAGAGGGGCAGGTGATCGTAACCGCCAGATCCATTGATCGGGAAGTGGAGATTTCCGTGACCGATACAGGTCCGGGCATCCCCCGGGCCAGTCTGACGACTATTTTCGACAAGTTCCAACAGATTGCTCCGGCTGGGTCAACCCAGGAAAGAGGAACCGGATTGGGCCTGGCTATTGCCAAATATATTATTACATACCATGGTGGTAAGATATGGGCGGAAAGCGAACTTGGACGGGGAAGTACTTTCACTTTTGTATTGCCGGTCTGATCTCTTTTTCTCTTCTCGGGTGTGCGGTCAGGGGAATATAATCAAAGCAGCAGAGCTTGCCGGGAAATATCGGACCAATTTCTATGACCTCCTAAAGAAGCGCAATATCAATCTTGCAGATTTTAAGAAATCTTCCCGAAATAGTGTAGGATAAACCCTTCAAATCGATCTATTCGTTATTATTCATCTTTTCAATTCAATCCCCTTTCTTCCTGTAGTAAAAATCCTTCAAGGTAAGTTTTTAATAGAAATCAGTTACTATTAAAACTTAATAAAATCAAATAGATAAAAATATTTAAACATTGGCACATGGTTTGCCCTTTAATAAAAGGCATGAGGATACTGATCGTGGATGACAATATCGGGTTGGCCTGGATTCTTCAGGTAATGCTGGAAGAAGAAGGGTATGAAGTGAAAGTGGCTAAAGATGGCGGGGAGGGGTACTTAGCCTTTCTTCTATTTGAACCGGATTTAATCCTCACCGATATCCAGATGCCCATTGAGAACGGAATAGAGTTGGTGAGACATATTAGGTTACACAACCCAGATGTTAGGGCCGTCTATATGAGCAGCGATCTTGGTTATTATGGATCGGTTCTTCAGGAAGAAAAAGAGAAACATAAAGCCTGTGTTCTCAGCAAGCCTTTCTCAAAGGATGAATTGATGAGGTCGCTTTCTGCATGCTCTCTTTAGAGAAAAGAAAGAAATTCAAACTCTACAAAATCTAAAAATCAGGAGGATAATATGATTAAGAAAATCAGGAAAGAATTTAAAATCGTTTTGTTCGCAATAGCTCTTACTTTGGGCATCTGCGGAATGGTTTATGCTTTCAATTCCGAACGTCTTGTATTCGTTGGGCGTTATCCAACATCGCCCTTATCCAGTTTATCTGCTGTTCCCGGAGTGCCCGGCAACCAATGTACCATTTGCCATGGACCTTCCGCCCCCCCCCTCAACACTTACGGCCAGGCGTATTTTAACGCCGGGATGGGTGTCGCCGCTCTCCAGGCTATCGAACCAAGTGATTCTGATGGTGACACATTTAGTAATATAACAGAGATTAACGCTGGGAGCTTCCCCGGGAATGCCACCAGCGTTCCACCACCACTACCGGATGCTGAAGCCCCAACAGTCATAAGCTTCATCATTCCCGCGACTTCCAGTTCTTTGACCGTACCAATTACGACCTTCACCGCTACGGATAATGTCGCAGTCACAGGCCTCTTAATCACAGAGTCGCCAAATACTCCCGCTGCCTCTGGTCCTCCATGGACCCCAACGGCTCCGGCAAATTTCATATTTACCACACCGGGACAAAAGACCCTGTTTGCCTGGGCCAAAGACGCAGCGAATAATGTCTCCACCAGCCGGAGTCAAACGGTTACCATCACCCTGCCCGCGTCTGATACAATACCTCCAATCGTGACGAGCTTTGTTATTCCTGCGACATCAGTCTCTTTAACGGTTCCCATTAGCGCCTTTACCGCCGCCGATAATGTAGGAGGGTCGGGAGTCAACGGGTTTATGGTCGCAGAATCGTCAACTCCTCCCCTTGCAGGCAATGCAGGATGGAGTGCAACTCCTCCTGCAAACTTTACCTTCGCCACTGGTGGAGCGAAAACGCTCTTCGCATGGGCCAGGGATGCTGCCAACAATGTTTCGACAGGACTTGTGAGCGCTTCGGTCACGATTACGCTTCCACAGACCGTGACATTTCAGGATGTTTCCCCCACCCATTTTGCTTTCAATCATGTCGAGGCGATGGCTGCGGCAGGAATAACAGGAGGATGTCAGGCCGATAATCCCGGCACACCTGAAAATGAAGCCCTCTTCTGTCCTGATTCTGTCGTAGACCGGGGACAGATGGCGGCCTTCATTGTGAGAGCGGTGGAGGGTGGCCAGCTCTTTGAAGGACCCTGTATTGGTCCGTCGCCTTTTTCGGATGTGCCTGCAAGCAG
>MGQQ01000054.1 GCA_001798855.1 Deltaproteobacteria bacterium RBG_16_49_23
TCTTTACCGAAAAGCGGGTCTGGGGGAGTTTCATCTCTCTAAAATTCGGTCAGAAGAAGTGAAACGAATGATGAGACGGGTTGAATGTGTGACGGACCCCGATCTGGAGAAGGCCTTCCCAAAGCAGTGGTGCGCAACCGCTGAAATCTTAACAAAAGATGGAAAGAGATATTTCACAAAAGTTGAATATTGTAAGGGTGATCCTGAAAATCCTCTTTCCTGGGATGAAGTGATCGAAAAATTTAACGATTTGAGTGGTCGGGTTTTAACGAGGGAAAGGCGCTTAAAAATTGTGGATCAGGTGAAGAACTTTGAGAAGATTCAAAACCTCCAAAAGTGGTCCCCCCTTCTTTTACGAAATCGGTAGAAATCCATCCCCCAAACCTTCATGGGATGAGGTTTATTTGGTTATTGTTGCCCCTTTTGACTCAGCGCCTCCAACACCTTATCCGGCGTGACAGGGAGGCTCTTAAACCTTACGCCAATAGCATCATAGATGGCATTGATGATAGCGGGAGCCGGCGCCAATTGGGTTCCTTCGCCCGACTCTTTTGCGCCGAAAGGCCCTTCGGGATCGTCCGTCTCAACCTCGACTGAGGTGATCGATGGGACTTCCATCGCCGTCGGGATCCCGTAATCCAGAAAAGAAGGATTGAGGACCTGTCCTTTCTCCGTGATCACATCTTCATAAAGGGCCTGGCCCATTCCTCCGACGACTGAGCCTTCGAGCTGGCCTTCCACCAGCATGGGATTGATTGCCCTTCCGCAATCATGGCTTGCCACCATCTTCAATACCTTGATCTTTCCCGTTTGGGTATCCACTTCCACTTCCGCCGCCTGGGTCATGAAGGAATAGGCAGGAGAAAAATTACCATCTTCTTTGAGAAGAGTGGTGGGCTCTTTGGCCGGGGGAAAATAAGAGCCAAGACCGATGATAGGCATGGGTCGGTCAGAATATTGATAGACTTTAATCGCCTCCAGAAAATGCATCTTCCTTTCGGGATTTCCTTTAATATAGATCCGGCCATCCTTGGCCTCTAATTCGTTGACATTGGCTTCCAGTTTTTCGGCGACTGCTTCAAAGAGCTTCTCTCTGGCATCGCGAGCAGCCATCCTGGCGGCATTTCCGGCTCTCAAGGTGACGCCGCTTCCAAATGTTCCCGGATCGAGAGGCGTGATCTCCGTATCCGCTGCGGTGATGCGGATGCTGTCAAGAGAGACGCCCAGCTCTTCTGCAGTGATCTGGGAGATGACGGTTTCAGCGCCCTGCCCGATATCAGCGGCGCCCGTGAGAAGGGTGATGGAGCCATCCCGCTCGATCTTGACCACAGCGCCCGAAGAGATATGGCTCATATTGGAGACTCCGCTCGGAAAACTGGCTCCAGCCATGCCCACGCCTCTGCCAAAAGGAAGCTTGCCATGTTTCTCTTTCCAGTTGATTCCCTCAGCGGCTTTGATCAAGGTATCATGGAAGCCGCAACTCTGGACCAGTAATTTTGCAGGGTGAGGCTCTCCGGCATGGAAAGCATTCTTGAGCCGGAGTTCCAGCGGATCGATCCCCATCTTCTCAGCGATGATGTCCAATTGATTTTCCACAGCAAACCGAACCTGGGGAATCCCGTGTCCTCTCATTGCTCCTCCGACAGGTTTGTTCGTATAGACATGGCAGCCTTCAAAGAGGAGATTTTCGAGGCGGTAGGGGAGCATGATGAAATAACAGGCAAGGGTGATCATCAGAGGGGCGGTGCTGTTATAGGCGCCTCCATCAGCGATGGCCCTGAACTGCTGGGCGTTAATCGTCCCGTCTTTCTTCATTCCTGTCTTGAGATGGATATGAAAAGGGTGTCTCTGTCTCGTGGAGGTGAAGACCTCTTCGCGGTCATAAACAAACTTAACAGGTTTCTTTGTCCTCATCGAGAAGAAAGCGGCACAGAAGTCCTTCGCATAGAGGTCGATCTTCTGGCCAAATCCGCCTCCCACTTTCGGTTTGATGATCCGGACCCTGCTCTCGGGGAGATCGAGTGTGGCGGCAAGATTTCTTCTGAGAAAAAAAGGAATCTGCGTGGAAGACCAGAGGGTAACTTTACCGGAATGGTCCACCATCGCCAGTGCAGCCTGAGGTTCGATAGGAGCATGATTGATCGCCTGGGTTTTGAAGTCGTCTTCAAAGACAAAATCCGATGCTAAAAATGCTCTCTCAACATCCCCGAACTCTTTCCGGATCGTAGCGCTCACATTATTAGGCACTTCATCGTGAATGACAGGCGCTCCGGGCTTCATCGCCTCTAAGGGATCAAAAACAGCGGGGAGGACCTCATAATCAACCCGAATCCTGGAGGCCGCCTCTTCTGCCGCATCGATTGAGGTGGCTACGACGGCGGCGACTTCATCCCCGATGTAACGGACTTTATCGATCGCCAGTGCATATTCATCCTTTGCCATTGGAACGATGCCATACTTTTTCTTCGGAATATCCCTTCCACTGATGGCTCCCCGGATCCCTTTAACTTTTAAGGCTCCGGTCAGATCGACATGGAGGATCTTTGCATGGGGATGGGGGTTTCGCAGAATTTTCCCGAAGAGCATTCCAGGAAGAGAAAGGTCATCCGTATATCTCGCCTGGCCGGTTGCCTTCTCCAGGGCATCAAGCATGGGTTCACGCTTGCCGACAACATTGAATTTATTCATGGAAACCTCCGATGTGCGACCTAATCAAAACCTATATTCTTACCCTCCCTTGATAGGAGGCCACCCGATCTGTTTCCCCTCCCTTGATGGGAGGGGTTAGGGGAGGGTGGACGAACATATATCACTTATTACTTCAAATACCCCTTCTGTACTTTTTAGAACTTCATTATTCGTATCAATTTAGCTTTTTGAAATCCTCTTATAAAATCCCTCCCAACCTCCCTTTGCCAAAGGGAGGGGTAAGATTTCCCCCTTTTGACAAAGGGGGATGAAGGGGGATTAGATCAGTTTTTTCAAAGCACTAAATTGTTACCATTATTCCAAAACCTCAGCACTTTTAATCCTTCCTTCGTTAGGGTGAGCGCATTCAGTTGCCTTTATGTCTTTTCAGCCACTGACCGTACCGCCTCCACAATCTTTACATAACCTGTGCAGCGGCAGAGGTTTCCGGATATCGCTTTCTTCACCTCTTCCTCCGATGGATGGGGATTTTCATCGAGGAATGCCCTGGCAGTAAGGATCATCCCGGGCGTGCAGAATCCGCACTGGATGGCGCCCTTCTCGGCAAAGGCTTTTTGAAGGGGGTGGAGTTCTCCATCTTTTGCCAGACCTTCGATCGTCGTAATCGTCTTTCCCTGAACATCCACGGCGAGGGTCAAACAGGAGAGATGAGGCTTGTCATTAATGAGGACGGTGCAGGCGCCGCAGGCGCCCAGATCACATCCCCGTTTCGTTCCTGTCAATCCCAGATTTTCCCTCAACACCTCAAGGAGGGTCTTGTGGATTTCGGTGAGCACCTCATAATCTTCGCCATTGACATGAAGCTTGATGATATGTTTCATAAAAAGTCCCTTTCCCCCCTCACCCCAACCCTCTCCCCTTGGGGGAGAGGGTTGGGGTGAGGGGAGTGTTTTGAATTTAGGAAGATAACCCTTGTTGGGATCTAAATTCCGTAATCATCATTTTGCATTCCGCAATTGTTCCAGTGCTTGCTTCAAAAGGATTCCTGCCATTTTCCTTTTATAGGCCGGAGAATGGATGGAGGTGCGCATCGGCGAAATTTCTTTCACCGCCTGGTCTGAGATTCTTTCAATCATGGCTTCATCGAAAGATATGCCCTTCATCATCTTTTCCGCTAAAACAGCCTCAACCGGCCCTCTGCCCGCCGCACTGAAGACGATCCTTCCATTTTTGACCTGATCCTTTCCATCTTTTTCGATATGGAGAGCCAGGGAGAGGATGGGAAATTCAAGGGAATCCCTGAACCTCCATTTCAGGTAGAGGGTTTTGCCTGAAGAGGGAGGGATGAGAATCTCTCTCAAAATCTCCCCTTTTTTCAGAGAGAGAGGTTTTATTCCGTTATGGGTATAGAGTTTTTTGAGGGGGAGAGAACGTTCCCCTTCGGGGCCAGCGATCTTCATCTGAGCGTCCAGAGCGATGAGCACAGGAGCCAGATCACCGCAGTAAGCGGAATGGCATTCCTTCGATTTTGGAACCACATAGCAAACCTTCCCTGCGACTTTGAAGCAGGGAGGTCTCACTCCCCTCCAGAAGGCGGATTGATTATAGAAACGGCAACGATTTCCCTGGCAGAGGTTTCCGCCTAAAGTCCCCATTGCCTGGTGGGCATAGGCTCCTACCTCCCTGGCGGCCTGGGCCAGAGCAGGGCATCTCTCTTTGATCACAAGCGAGGAAGAAATATCATGAAGGGTCGCAAGGGCCCCGATTCTCAAACCCTCTTTACCTGCGGCGACGTGGTTGAGTTTAGGGATCGTCTTGAGGTTGATGATCCTTTTTGGCTCGATCACTCTGTGCTTCATATTGACAAGAAGATCTGTCCCTCCTGCGAGGGCAACAGTCCTTTTATCCGAAGCTAACGTCTTTGAAGCCTGCTTAAGTGTCTTTGGCTCTACATATTCAAATTGAGGAAGCCGCATTTTTTTCTCCTTTTTTCTCTCCCATAACTCCTTTCTTCCTTTGTCAGAAGAGGAGAGAGATTTCTCCTCCCTTTAGCCGCCGGCCCATGTGGCCTCTGGCCCGGAGGGCAAAGGGAGGTGGCCTGCCTGCGCGAAGCCGCTTCGGCGAAGGCAGGGGAGGGATTTGGAAGAGTTATCTCAAAGAGCTAAATGGATACTCATTATTCAATCGATAGTGAATATTAATGAAGAGGTTACCTCCTTGTCAAGGAAAGCGGCGAAGAGCAAATGGGGGAATTTAAAACCGGGTTTACAAATTATTTCCCTCTCCCCGGTAGCACAGGCGTGACGCCTGTGGCCACCAGAGAGGGACGGGGCGAGGGGGGTGCGAAGAGACACAATTACCTTGCCGTCGATTTCACCACATCATTGGGACTGAAGTTGCCGCCCTGGACCAATTTCCCGATGGCCGCATCCACACCGAAGAGTTCCGAGATCTTCGATATCCCTTTCATCTGGCCTGTGGTCCACCCAAGAGAGATTTTTGTGGCGGGATGAATGATCTCTTTTCCAGGCTCATAAATCTCGAGGGTATCCCCGATCCGCAGGCCGGAAAGCCTGCCTGCATTGATAAAAAGATTCTCCCCTTCAATCTTCGCAATCGTGGTCGTCCAGTCCAGGTATTCAAGCTGTCTGAAAAAACCCTCCAGGATTTCCTCCAGCCCAAAATCAATAGCCTTCAGCGCTGCCTTGCTCCGGCTATATTCTCCTGACTCTTTGGTGCCGAAGATGGGGCTTCTTCCGATAAAGGTTTTAAGCAGATTTCCTGTGGAGGCATCAATGAGACGGATCTCCACCTTTGCCGTAGCGTAGGAGACCTCTTCATCCGATGTCTCAGAGGTTTTGGAAGAGAGGATGCTTACATCCGTAACTGTCCCAAGAGCAAAGGCCTGGATGCCAAGGGACTGGTGAGCGCGTTTCATCACCGGCAGTTCAGTCAGACTATCGAACTTAACTCCTTCCCGTTTCAACATCTCTGCAACGACGGCTTTATCCATGATGACCACCCGCTGGGTGGCCTCTAATTTATCCGAAAACCTCTTTGCGACTGCCTCTCCGATCTTCTCTTCTTGATAGGTTGTTTTATTATCGAAGTCCAAAATGGCTACCTTCTTTTTAAAGCCCATCTGGAGGAAAGGAAGTGGGGCGCCGGCAAATGGCCGGGCAGGAGCAGAAGCCATCCTCATTTCCGGCTCTCTCTTCGGAGCAGGTTCAGAAGCAGATTTTTTGGGAGGGGGAGTATCCGCTCTGGGAGGATTGACTCCCTTGACTGTTCCCATCCCTTCGACTGTCACTGTCTTTCCCTCGGGGAGTTTTTCACCCTTCTTCTCCTCCTTCTTTCCAATCAGTGGGAGACTGGAGCAGGAGGCCAGAAAAAAAACAGATAGGGTTAAAAAAATGCAAAGATGAAAGAATCTTATTCTTTTAATCATGATGACTCCTTATTTTTTTATTCCTCCACACTTCGCAAGTAAGCGCTCACTCTTGTCCCTTCCCCCCTTGTGGGAGGAGGGACAATGGAGGGGGAAGTATTGCTGTTATATTACTAATTTTCCAGAAGATGTCAAGGCAGGGGAAAATATCTCAAATCAAACCGAGACTTTTGAGGATTTCTTTCATATCAGGGTTCTTTAAAGCGAATTCTTTAATAGCTCTTTCGAGTTTCTCTTCTCTTTCTTCAATATCTCGTGTTCTTCTGATGGCAGGGGCAAGGGCGGATCGTCGGTCCCAGAGGACAAATCCAACAAGGGTGAACATTCCGGCGAGAACTACATAAATGAGATTTACGAGGTAATCCATCCGTTTTTCAAGACCATCTATCCTGACGCCGAGCCTCTTATCCAAATCATCTATCCTTTGATTCAAGGCCTTTTGTCCCTCTTCAAGTCTGATAAGGCGTTCCCTGATATCCAATATATCTTTTTGGGTTTGCGCAAAGGCTGGATTGAAAGATAAGATCACCCCCATACAGATAAAAATAATTAAGAGAATGAGCTTGTTTTGAATCATTCGACCTCTCACCTTCTCTGAAATAATGATGCATTGTCCATTAAAAGTCAAGATAAAAAAAGGGCGGTCAGATGACCGCCCTTTTTAGCTACGAGCTTCGGTTAGAAGCTGTAGGTCAGGATTCCAGTGATCTGCCAGGGATTTTTGGGCGAGTCGTTGGTGAGCGTAAGAGGGATTCTTTGATCCATAGCATCCCCAGCCCAGAGATAGCCGCCGGCAAGGACGAAACTGAGATTCTTGTAAATCTGGATCTCATTGATCAGGTCGGCCTCCCAGCCGATGTCTTTGTCGTCTCTCAAAAGCCCTGTGGGTTTCACTGCCGTACCAAAGGTGTTTCCATTCTTCGTGGTGTCACCGATGTACATACCCTGGACAGTGACTTTATACCATGGAGTGGGTTTGAAGCTGGCATATGCTTTTCCCAGCCAGGTTCCGCCAGGTCCACCCCTGCTTACCCGGGTGTAATTGTTGCTGTTGGCGATACCCGAAGTTCCGCGGTTCGGTCCAAAGCTGAACATGACAACCGACTCTCCGTAGATGGCGCCGGCTTCTGAACCGGGCGGGACGATATAGGAACCCACCTTAGTGCTGGCGATAGCAGGGGCTCCGCCGTTGAATGCAACCGGGTCACCAGGTAATCCACGTGCACCGGTCTTCTTCAAATCAGCTCCTGAAGAATAGTTTCCGACTACTCCAAAGTTTAATTTTTCCCATGGGAAGTCAACTTTGGCACGGGTCGTCCAGCCGCGTAATTTTACATCACGAACAGAAGTCAAACTGCTTCTTCTTTCAACCGTTCCTCGGTCATAGATGAAATCGAAGTTGAGATTGACCGGGCCGACTTTTCCGTCCGCATAGGCGCCAAACCACCAAATATCAGCGTTATTATCGGTGGGTGAAACTGCGGGGAAAAGTGGTAGTGAGGCTGTTTCTGCTACAAACGGATAACTGTTCATATTGTAGTAAAGAGCATAGCCTCCGGCAGTTACCGGTCCGACCTTTGCATTGGCATGGAGCCCGTAAACATTGACATCGTCCGCAGTCCAGGTTGTTCCTTCAAGGGGTTTGAAATAGATGAGCTGAATGTTTGCAGGGTCAACCTTGATACTGCCTATGATACCCATGCCATCGGTGTAGACCAGCAGATTGGGCCGGATGTTAAGGGGGTGCATACCCACTCTAACGGTAATCGGGACAGTAATGGCCGGAACGCCAAAGTCGAAATAAACGTTCTTTACTTCGACAGCAGCCCGGTCAGCGGCCCATTGGCCCATCTGGTTCCTCTGAGCGCCGGTTCCAGCGATTTCACCCCATTGAGAGGAGTCCATCTCGAAGATCATGGTTGCAGAGGACTGTTTTCCCATGATCCAGTCGAATTTGAGCCTGGCACGGGTCGCCCAGTAGCTTGCATTCTCATCAAATCCGTTAGGCGACGCGGCCCGTTTAAAGGTTCCAGGAATGGTATCGAATATACCGGCGCCCCCGGAACCATCTGTGACGTTGACATACGAGTTAAACAGGGCATCGATGAAGCCGGATGCCTTGAACTGCATGGCTGGTTCATCTTTCTTGGCCTGGGCAAATGCCGTGGCTCCAAAAGCAAGAACCAGTAAAGCAATTAAACTAAGAACAACAATTTTTTTCATCTCTTTTCCTCCTCAATTTTTAGTTTCGTGATTGGTGAATCGTGCCTGCACACTCAAAGCGCCAACCTTCCTGCATGCAGGCGTGTTTCGTGCCCCTAAGAGTCACTAACAGAATTCACTACCACTTTGCCCCGTTAGAAATAATGCCCCGTTTCTCTGCAACGGGGTTATATTTCAGAATAATTCCGGCAGGGTTTAATTTCCCACTGGAATTTCTAACGGGGTAAACCTTAGCCAACCTCCTTACCTCCTTAACACTTTCACCTCCTTTCCCTATGGATTTTGTGAAAAGAACTTACAAGGAGATTAAAATTTCCTAATTCTATAGCACCTCACAAAAAACTTGTCAAGTACTTTTTTTGTGCTTTTTTTGTGCTTTGTTTATTATGGCGGTATTAGAGGACAATGACTTATGTACCGGTGACAACGGTTAAAAATTCTCAAAAGAGCTTGAAAAAAAGAATCGCACTGGCGCCTTTTGAACCTAGGGCGCCTGATGCCTGGGATTCCACAACCGCAATAACCAGATCTTCATTCCCGTCATTGTCGGCATCTCTTACCTGAAAGTCGGAAATATATCCGGTAATCTCCTTTGTTTTCCAGTAGGTAACCAGGCTATCCTGGTCCCAGATCATGTTATATACCTCGCCGGTTTCATACGTTTTAGCCTTTTCAAACATGGTCAATGAAGAATAGTTCTTGTTAATGATGATCTCATTCACACCATCTCCGTCGAGGTCTCTTGATAGAATTCGTCCCGGGATGAACACCCGCCAGGATGGGGCATCCGTGGGCCTGAATCCATCGGGTTTTTTCTTTGATGTATCGTAAGAATTTGCAGTTCCCCCGAAGCTTTCCCTGCTGGTCCAGACCGGTTTTCCGTCAGAAGAAAGGATGCTTATTTTGTCCCTTCGGTCCAGCAAGACCGTGTTTAATTTGCCTTCATTGCGGACATCGGCTACGGTTAAACCGAAAATTTTAGTATCTTTCGGAAGGCCCATCTTCGGCCCCTTTTCGAATGATTTCTTTTTCCAGGCGAATTTATAGATGGATCCGGTAAATAGCCCGTCAGAGCCCATCTGCTGTCCCATCAATAAAGGGCCTTCTTTGGGGTGTTCGAGGACCCTGAAGAACCAGCCCGCCTTCCGGGTGATCGTCTTGAATTCTCCCTGTTCAAATTCGATGATCATGGACTGAAGATTATCATCAATGACGGAAGTCACAATAATCTCCGCATAACCGTTTCGATTCACATCCGCGACATCGAGGGTGAGGAAATTATGCTGGTAGCCCGCCTCAATCTTCCGAAAGAGGCTCAATTTATCTCCATCGTATTTAAAAACATAGATGTTGTGATTATCGATGACCACCACTTCGTTCTTCTTATCTCCGTCCACATCGCCGATATCAATCCCTTTGATTTCGAAGTTAAAGATCTGACTTTTTTTGAAGCCCAATTCCCCCTGGCCAATCCTTCCGATGTCTCTCTCCGGGCGAATGATCTGTGAGGATCTGGGGTCCGACGGACGAACTGTCGTAGCACGGCGCCCAAGGATTCTGAATCCGATATCCTGCGCAAAATCTCCGATTTTAGTCATTACATCATCGATTCCTTTGTGCTGGGTATAGGCGCCAAGCGGAGGTTTATCGTCGGTAATGCTGATGAGCCGGGCATCGAGGCTGATGTAATTGCCAATCTTGGTAATGCTTCCGAGAACGACATAGTCGGCCCCGACTCTCGTTCCAGCCTCTTTGGCCGCTGTCTCATCGAGACGCATGGGCCTCATTTCCCACAGTGCTCTCTCTACAATAGTCCGCTCAACGACGATAATTCTTCCCTCCACAGTGATCCGGGAGGTCAGGATGTCATTGATGCCATCCCTCAGGTAATCGAGGTTCTCCTGGCTGTGAATGAGGAAGGGAAGAATGGCCACTTTATAGACTTTACCCGGATCTCTGGGCTGGCTAACAGATTGAAAAGGGAAGGCGAGAAGGGAAAATAAACATAAAGTAAGGATCAATTTAAATTTCATCGATGTTCCTCTCTTTTTTTACACCATTTCTTTCCATCGGGAAGAGGAATGGAGTAGGGGATTGATTTTTTGAAATTTTAAGTTTATTTGCGGGGTTTGTCAAATCAGATTCTATTCAGATACGATTACGATCTTGGCTCATTTTTTAACATCAGAACCCGGACCGATGAGTCGGATTTCGATGAGGCGTTGGAGAAGGGATCCACGGGGACCTCCTTTGCCGAGGCTTAGATCGGTGACGACGACTTTTCCGATCTTCTGATATGCAGGGCCTGATCTTCCTCCCTTCTGAATCCCCCAGATGCTGTGTATGGCATAATGTTCCCCGTTATACTTGCCCAGATAGAGCATGATATGGCCAGGCATCCGAAGGAGCGTGGCCATGGGAATGGCCCGGTCTAATATTGTTTTCTTTTCCTCTGCCGTCTTTCCTTCAAGTGGTTCGAGAGAGACCCCCATTCTGGCCTGATGATTCGAATTGCGGGGCATTAAAATACCGAACGTGTTGAAGAGGTCCATAATAAAACGCGAGCAGTCTCTCCCCCCGGACTCCTCTCCCCAGCCATAGGGCTGATGAAGCATCGTAAAGGCCTGTTGAGCCAGGTTTTTCTGAGAATAAGGGAGAAAACCGTAATGAACATTATCATCAGCAGGGATGAATCCATGTCGAAAAGACAGCCGGCCATCGCTTTCCCTGAAGGGTATTTTAATGACATAATAATTTCCTAAGGCCCCATGGCCTCCCTTGGATGATAGATTACTATCCACTATCCTCCCCCTTGACGGGGCCCCCTCACCCTGCCCCTCTCCCGCCAGGGGAGAGGAAATTTTTTTGTTATTTTCTATAGGATTTGAGGGTTTCGCCTTTCTCGGGAGATCAATGATCGGAAAGGTCGTTCCCATCTGGACGGAAAAAATCGACTGCCGGAAGAGGGGATCATCAAAGACCCTGACGAAATTTCCTATGATAACCAGAGGCTCCTTTTGTACCGGCTGCCCCATTGCGTCATTTTTATCCATCGCGATGGCCAGATCTTTCGCCCGAATCCATCCGCGGATAAAGGAGGTCTGTACATAGACCCAGAGGTTGTCCCGGCTGAAGTGATAAATTCCAACCGGTGACCCTGGGGCGATGGCGGAATGCTGGAACAGGTCAAACTCAAGGCTGGTTCGATTTTTCCTCGAAGCTTCATCGGTGGGGAAAACCCGGATATCGGTCCGCTGAATGGTCAGAGCAAACTGGAGTTGATTCCGTTCTTTTAACCGGACCTGGTTCATATTTTCCTTTATTTCATTCCAGAAAGAATCACCCAGGGGATTTCCATCCTTTCCATATCGAATTTCTTTCGTTTTTCCAAAACCCTCCCAATCCTCCGTTAAAAAAGAGAGGATCTCTTCCCTGGTCCATTCCTCTTTTATATCTTCTACTCTGCAGAGGAGAAGGTCCCGTTTTTTAAGATTTTCTTCATTCATCTTCTGAATCTCAGAGGAGGTTAAGAGAAGACGCTCCGGATTCTTGATTGCCCTGACCCAGAAAAGAGGATCTTCCATTTTCTTTGAGATAGCATGGATTGGAAGGCTGCTTCCCAGAAGCATCGTAACTGCAAGAAGGATAAGGATGGAGGACAACATTGATATCTTATTGAATTTCAGATCTGTGTAATCGGTTCCCAATCGATGTAATCAGAGATTTCTGGACTTTTTTAGAAATCTCATGAAATACTCTTGACAAATATATTTATTTATATTAAATAATTACTATCTCGGTTGGTTTTGTACCAAAACGAGTTACCCAAAATGGTAACTCTTTTTTTTGGGTTTTGCGAGGGAATAGAAAATCCTCTTTATTTTCAATACGTTTTAAAAATCAATCCATAATGAAAGGGGGTAGATCGACATGGTTTGTCTAACCATAAAAACAGGAGCAGAATGTATCTTCATGAAGAAGAACGGCTGTTCCTACAACGGTGGGAGATGTTATCCCGTCGTGGAGTCCTGCAAAGGGTGTGATCGAGTGGTGACTTATGAGGCAGGATCTTATTGCAAGACCTATTGTGAGCCCAGCTTGAAATGGACAAAGGGATCCTGTAATTTCGCCACCCACATTAAAAAGGAAGTGAAGGAAGACACCTTCAAACTCAACCCTTTGAAGGCCTCAAAGCGAAATGTCAGCCAGAGGGTTTGAGCCTTACCCCCTGTTGCGGTCATTATCCGGAAAGCCCTCCTCTCGGTTTCGAGTTGAAACGACTTGGTTGCTCTTTAACACGGGGGAGGGCTTTATTGTTTTTTGCCCCTGACGGGATAGGTTCAGAGAAGCCCAGCAGATGAGAGCCGTGATGGCGCAGAGAAGAAAGATTAGAATATGAACCCCCAAACCCGTGGCAATGGCCTCTTCCTTGGAGAGTCCAACGATCAGGAACCCGGCCGTCCATCCTGCCTCGAGCGTTCCCCAGTTTCCAAGCCCGCTGATCGGAAGGGCATTGGCGATCACCGCAATGGTCGATCCGAACACAACCTTTAATAACGACACCTCAATCCCGAACCCTCTCAGAAAGGCATAAAAGACATAGAAGATCATCATCCATGATCCCAGGCTTGCCAGGCTCACCGAAAAATAGGTTTTTCTGGCCTTGATTGCATAGAAATCCTCCGCCATCTCATGAATCTTTCTTTGGGCCCAATGGAGAGTTTTGCTGTTTTTTAACCTGGGCCATCCGCTCATTTTTCCCGTGAGGATGGAGACCCACCCCAGGAAAGCGCTCATATGGAAAAATGCAACCAAGACAGAGAGGATCAGAAGAATGGAGAAAAGGATGATCAAAAGCAGATTCATCTGGAGAAAACTCCGGAATCCGATGATAGTAAATAAAAAGATGATCAGGACAATAAAAAAATCATAGACCCTCGATGCAATCAAGGAGGCCAGGCCCTCCGTCATGCTCAATCCACTCAGTCTGTTTAGAAAATAGGGATAGGAGAGTTCCCCTAATTTGGAGGGAAGGACCATCAGGGCTAAATGATAGAAGACGGTGATATTAAAAAGCTCGGGGAGGCGAATTCCTTTGGAGTGGATCAGCCATCTGAACCTTAAAGCCCGGAGGAAGATCGCGAGAAGATAGGCAGCGGATCCCAAAACAGCCCAGTACGGATTCATATTTATAAGGAGGCGATAAAGGTCTTTGATCGAGATCTGGGTAAAGAGGACAAGAAGGATTCCGATGGTAACCAGAAGAGGCAGGATGAATTTTTTCAATGCCGTGGCTTATCACTTCGCGCTAAGATAGGATTTTGATACGGTTTTCTAATTCTTCAATTCGATTTTGAAGGAGGATAGATCTTTGCTTTAAATCCGCCACCTCCTTTTCAAGACGCTCTTTAAGATTACTCTCTTTATCTAATTTGCCGTCGATTCCATTGAGGCGGTTATCAACTCCATCGAGTTGTTCCTCAATTCTCTGGATCGAAAAAGTGATGGTGTGGTATTCTGTCTCAAGCCGGTCCAGTCGATGATAGATTTGATCGAAATGGGTCAAGAGATCATCAAATCTTTTGTCATGTTCTTCAAGTTTTTTCTCAATTTTATCGAAATGGGGTTCAATTCTATTCAGGATATACGATTCGATTCGGTCAAACCGGGGTTCGATCTGGCTTTGGATATACGATTCGATTCGGTCAAACCGGGGTTCGATCTGGCTTTGGATATACGATTCGATTCGGTTGAACCCAGGTTCGATCGTTTTCTTATTAAATTCCTCAAGGGCATCAGTCAGGTCTTTTTTGGAAATAGGCTCCATATCCGTCCCCTCATTTCTGTAACTTATGGTGCGAACATTAGCACGATTTTAATTTCTGGTCAACTCTAAAAAATTGCAGTATTTTAACGAAGATTGACGGCTGTCTTAAAAAATGATAAATAAGAATCAACCAGGGCCGGCGTAGCTCAGCGGTAGAGCAACTGATTCGTAATCAGTAGGTCCGGGGTTCAAATCCCCGCGCCGGCTCCAGGATCCCTCAATAATTACCGGGGGAAGATCGTGACCACATATGAATCCGATAATGTCTCCGTCTACTACATAGACAAACGCGAGTCCCGCCGCTGCCTCAAACCCACGCTCCAGAACGTCATCTCGCCAGTCCTCTTGCCAGAAACCGGGTTCGGCCTTCATAAGGGCTCTGATTGCGGGGATGTCGTTGTGTTTTGCTTCTCTTATCATCTCTAAATCATTCAACGCTGTGGCTCACCTGAGCCGGGTTTATTGGCGATCCGCTATCAATTACTCTTTCAGGCACAGGTAAGAAGCTTGGAATAAGCGCATTTGTTGTCTGGCTTGCATCCCAAACAAGCAAGTTCTGGAGTTGGAAAATTCAAGTCTCTTAGGCCGAGGCAAACCCATAATTCCTTAACTTTCTCTAAATCAGTTGCGTTTCTATTCTGGGTGGCTATATGAGTCTTCTTGAGCATATCCGTATACACCTTTTTGGAAAAACTGGCAAGTGAAAATTTCAGAAGAGGGGGGGTGATTCAGAAAGGAGGGCTAACGAATAGACGGGCCGCCGAGTTTACGATGTCGGCTGGATTGGCAAGTTAGCCCCAGAGCTTGTCTGCCCCGGCGAGAAAAAATCGGAGGAGTAATAAGCCTTCGTATCCACTTAGAAATGGATAGACCCGCACGAATCTCCTGCGATGTTTTCCACCGTTGATACCTTTTCTCAAACTCCAACAATTGAGGACAGGTCCCCTTAAAGCCTATTCCTACCACTGTACGTGGAAAGTTCTCTCTTCCAACATACCCGATGAATGAGTGAGCGAACGGCTTCAGAAGAGACCTAAAGGCTTCTGGAGTAAAACGCCAATAATCGTAAGGATGGGCATGGATGGGGAAATCCATCACGCTACTGATTATAACAATTCCATTCGGCTCCAGAACGCGATGAATTTCCCCTAATGCCCTATGGGGATACTCCACATGCTCGAGAGTATCCAGACATAGTACCGTGCCAACACATCCCGCAGGCAGGTCTATGTCATGAAGGTCCAGTACCTTATCGACGCCCGGACCCTCACGCATGTCAGCGCCTATGTATTTCTTTGCGGGAAAGAATGGGCGAAGATCAGCGAACTCTTCCTGCCCGGCAACCTGCAACGCTCCAAACTCGTAAATAGGCTCTTTGATCGGAACCGTATTAGCCACAATAGATATGAATTCCTTGATAGCCTTTCTCATCGGCCTGCCTCTCTTTTGGTGAAGGGCTAACTTTACTTTTTATACCACTTTCACATTTTCGTAAACCTTAAACTACCAAAAGTTCTCTTCTTCTCAAACAGGCTCAAATCTCTTGCTATTTTTCCAGAAAAGATCGTTTTTACAAATATTATACGGAATCGAGTTATTTTCAGAAGGGATTATGCATAGGGGAGGTATATCCCCATTGTCATTTCCTGTTGTAATATATATCTTTTCCTAAAAATAGAGAAGGGAATTTTTCATGGAAGAAATGATAACAAAGGATTTGAACTATCCAAAATGCGGGACAAGTAATTTCAAACAGTGACATACATAAGATTCCGCTGATTGACTTAGGCTTGAATTTGGGATACTTAGAATCATAACAGAAAGTTAGGGAAAGACAGACCACTGGAGATTATCATGAAAAAATTGATCGGGTTTTCCGCCCTTTGCACCTTCTTAATTTTACTCCCCCTCTCTGCCCGGTCGGAAGGAATCAAATGGTTTTCTTATAAGGATGGGTTGAAAAGGGCGAAGGCGGAGAACAAGAAGGTTTTCCTTAATTTTCATGCGGAGTGGTGAGCTTTCTGCAAGAAGATGGAGGAGGAGTCCTTCACTCAACCCGAAATCGTCAAGTTTTTAACCACAAACTTTATCCCCATTCGAGTCGATGTAGATAAAGAGAAGAAGATTGCTTCCACCTATCACGTGAGGGGCCTTCCTGTATCCTGGTTCCTTGAGCCGGATGGTAGAAAGATCACAACCATCCCAGGGTATGTGAATCCCGATCTCTTTCAAGTCATCCTTAAATATATTACCTCAGAAAGTTATAAGAAAATGACCCTGAAAGAATTCATGAAGTAATATTGGATTACTACCTCGTTTCCCTTGGCCCCCCCATCCATTGGAATGTTTCTGCCCCTTCCTTTGTTGAAAAGAAGGCGCCGCATTTGGGGCATTTGATGGGGGTATCTTGTGATGCGGTTGCGCATCCGAAAACGATGAACAGCATCCCTAAGATTAAAACCGTTATCCATTTTCTCATATCGGTTCTCCTTATTGAATATAAGTGTCAGTGTCGGTGTTAGTGTCAGTCATTAGAAAAATTAGTGGGGAGATTCATCCACCTTCGCTCTTCCGTAAGTTTCAGTCAATTCAAGGAGCAGTTCCGCATGGGAAGAAGTCAACTGGTCCGGCAGCAGTCGCCACTCCCAATTTCCGGATAGAGTGGCGGGACGGTTCATCCTCGCCTCCTCTCCCAGCCCCAGGAGATCTTGCGCAGGGATCACGACCGTATTGGCCACCGACATCATCCCAAGGCGAATGAGTTCAACCGGCGCCTGACCGGAGGAAACCTCTTTTCCCAAATATCGGAATATTCTTTTTTTCTCCTGCGGAGTGATCTCGTTTTCAAACCATCCCTTCACTGTGTTATTGTCATGGGTGCCTGTATAGACAACGGTGTTGGGCGGGAAATTGTGGGGCAAGTAGGGGTGGGCCGGTTGATTTTCACCAAAAGCAAATTGAAGGATACGCATGCCCGGGAAACCGAACCTATTCATCACCTTTTTCACATCGGGTGTAATGACTCCCAGGTCCTCCGCAATAAAAGAGTGAACCGGAAATCGTTGAAGAAGGGCTTCGAAGAAATTGACTGCAGGAGCTTCTACCCATCTGCCATGGAGAGCTGTCGGCTCCGAGGAAGGGAGCTCCCAGAAGGCGACAAAACCCCTGAAATGGTCGAGACGCAGAATGTTAAAAAGGTTGAGGTTATGTGAAATGCGGTGAAGCCACCACCTGTAATTCGTCTTCTGGAGTCTATCCCAGCGAAAGGTCGGGTTTCCCCAGAGCTGGCCTGTCTTGCTGAAGTAGTCAGGAGGGACGCCGGCAACCCCCAGGGGTTTCTTGTCCTTATCCAGGTTGAAGATTTCGGATTGGGCCCATACGTCGGCGCTGTCATGATTGACATAGATTGGGATATCCCCGATGAACTGAATCCCTTTCAGATTGCAGTAGCTCTTCAAAGCCGACCACTGTTTGAAAAAGAGATACTGGCAGAACTTTTCCTGCTCCATTTCCACCCGAAGGTCTTTCCTGATCCTCTCAAGGGATTCCGGATTTCTTTCCCTCAGATCCTTTTCCCACTCTCCCCATGTTTTTCCTTGAAAATGTTTTTTCGTCACAAAAAACAGGGTAAAATCTTCGAGCCACCCTTCATTCTTTTTACAGAATGTTTCGAAAGCGCCTCTCTCTTTTCCCCCTGTTTTAAAAGAGTCGTAGGCGCGGCGGAGCAACCCCGATTTATAGGGGATCACAGAAGCATAGTCACAACGTCCGGCTGGAAACGAAGGCGTTTCTCCGATATCCTCTTTTTTAAGAAGACCGGACTCCATGAGAAGCTCGGGACTGATGAGGAGGGGATTGCCTGCAAAAGCAGAAGGGGCGCTGTAAGGAGAATTTCCACAGGCCTGGTCCGTTGGGTTGAAAGGCAGGACCTGCCAGTAACTCTGTTTTGTCTGGGCCAAGAAGTCGGCAAAACGATAAGCAGACGGGCCCAGATCGCCGATTCCGAAAGGCGAGGGAAGCGAAGTGATATGAATGAGGATGCCACTGCCTCTTTGTGTCATCGTTTGTAGAAAAAATTCCTATGGATATCCCCCCTCACCCCAACCCTCTCCCCTGCCTTCGCCGAAACGCTTCGTGCAGGCAGGCACCAGGGGAGAGGGGGATCATTAGTTCACATTATATCCAAACTAAAAGGAGTTTACCAGAGAGACTCCTATGGTGTATAATGACATCTCATTCTGGGTAACACTTTAGCTGTTTGAAAAAAGGCTTTATAAAATCCCTCCCCACCTCCCTTTGCCAAAGGGAGGGGGAAAATTCCCTCTTTGAAGAAGGGAATCCCAGAGAGAAGGGCGATGAAGATAAGGCCGCTGATTTCAAAAGACAGGGACAGGCTACAACGGATGGTGATCGAGACGGGCGTTTTCACCGACGAAGAGGTCGGAGTAGCCATGGAATTAATCGACATTGTGCTCGGAGAGGAAGGCCCAAAGGATTACAGGATCGTCTGTGCGGCGGATGATCAGGATCAGCCATTGGGGTATATCTGTTACGGTCCTATCCCGATGACCATGGGGGCTTTTGACCTTTACTGGATTGTCATTGATCCCGGAGTTCAGGGGCGAAAGATCGGATCAAAACTTTTAGATTACCTGGAAGAAGAGGTGAGGGGATTGAAGGGGAGAATGATCCTTGCCGACACGTCTTCCATCCCTTCCTATGAAAAGGCTCAGCAGTTTTACCTCAAAAAGGGATTTCAGGAAGTGGCGAGAATTTCCGATTATTATTGGGAGGGGAATGACCGGATTACGTATTGTAAAAAGTTAGAGGTTAGAGGTTGGAGGCAATAAAGGATTGGCCTCAGACAATAATAGTGACCAGTAATCAGTGATCAGGAGGTTAGAGGATGGAGGCAAAGAGGCAAAAGATATTGGCCTCAGACCTCAAGTGAAGTCCTGAAACCATATGAAGTTCAGGACGAAGTGATCCTAAAACCTCGAGCCAGGGTATGGGAGGAGACAATGGAAAAAAAAAGAATCGGTGTGCTCACAGGGGGAGGGGATTGTGCGGGATTGAATCCGGCGATCAAATGGGTGGTCAAGACTGCGCTCGATGACAGGCTTCAGAGGATGAGGAAGGTCCAGCATGAGGTGATTGGAATCCGGGATGGCTGGAAAGGACTGGTTCAACCGGAGGAAGATGGGGATCCGCCTATTTCCAGGATTTCCACACTGACCGAAGAGATGGTGAGAACATGGGATCGCTATGGAGGGACGATCCTCGGCACTTCGAGAACGAATCCCTATGACCCCAAGAAAGATCGTTCAAGCGCCGTTCTTGAAAACCTGAAGCGACTTCAGATCGATTATTTGATCGCCATCGGCGGTGAAGATACCCTCGGGGTGGCGAATCGACTCCATTGCGAAGGGGTGAAGGTCGTCGGGATTCCGAAGACGATTGATAAGGACCTCTCAGGAACCGATTATACACTGGGATTTGAGACCGCTCTCAATGTGATCACCGAGGAGATCGACCGTCTTCGAACCACAGCCGGCTCCCACAGAAGGATTTTCGTGGTGGAGACGATGGGAAGGCATGCAGGCTGGCTGGCGCTGGAAGGAGGAGAGTCGAGCGGCGCCTATATCATCCTCATCCCTGAATACGATTTCGATATGAACCGGGTGAACGAACTGCTCATGGAAGGCCATCGAAAAGGGACACGGTATGAGATTATCGTCGTAGCCGAAGGGGCAAAACCTTCCGGGCGTTCTGAAATCATCAAAGAAAATGGCGTGGATAGCTTCGGCCATAAAGCCTTGGGGGGGATTGGAGAGTTTCTTGCAAATCAGATCACAACATCCACGGGAATCGAGACTCGAAGCA
This sequence comes from Deltaproteobacteria bacterium RBG_16_49_23, assembly GCA_001798855.1. Taxonomy (GTDB): domain Bacteria; phylum Desulfobacterota; class BSN033; order BSN033; family UBA1163; genus RBG-16-49-23. The sequence goes on from MGQQ01000054.1 coordinate 20,031, forward strand.
TCACCCTGAGCCACCTGCAGAGGGGGGGCGCTCCCTGCGCCTATGACCGCAGGATGGGAAGGTATTTCGGGATTGCGGCCGTGGATCTCATCGCCAAAGAAGATTTCGGGAAGATGGTCAGCCTGCGCAATGGCCGGATCACGGCTGTCTCTCTGAAGGAGGCGGTAGGTAAGTTGAATCTCGTCGATGTGGAAACCCAGTATGACACGGAACGGTATAACGGAAGAAGATGCATCTTATGCTCATAACCCGTACGAAATTCCAAAATCCAAATATCAAAGGAATGTCAAAGTTCAAATATCGTAGCATAGCAATTTAGTTGTTTGAAAAAACCCTGAATAGGTCAGGCATCTCGGTACGAGTCGATTCCGACTTGCCTGACCTATTACCGCCATCCGAGGCAAGATGCCTCGGCTATTCGGTGGTGTTTATAGGGTTTTTCAAAGAGCTAAAATGATACCAGATATCGAATAAATTCGGGTTTTCTCAAAAGGAGATTTTTCCTTTGAACTTTGAAATTGGGCATTTGTCATTGATTTATCAACCTCTGGTGTTCTTTTTTCATGCACCGGTTCATCACCACTTTGAGGCCTGACTTCTCGGCCTCTTCTCCTGCCTTCTGATGAATCACCCCTTCCTGCATCCAGACGACCCTGGCTCCCCTCCGGATCGCCTCTTCCACAATGGGAGCCACCTCTTCCGATTTCCGGAAGATATCAACCACATCGATTTCAATTCCTTCCGGGATCTCCATCAGGTTGGGGTAGACGTTTTCATCGAGGATCGTATCGCCATCGGGCCGGACCGGTATGATGCGGTAGCCCTTCGATTGAAGGTAGGCGGCCACAATATAACTGGGCCTGTCCTCTTTAGGTGAAATACCGACGACCGCCACTGTCTTACAATTCTTGAATATCTCTTGTAGTTCTTCGTCTTTCATACATTTCTCCTATGATATTAATGGGTCCATAATTGAGAAGACATCTTTAAACTGCTTCGACAAATCCCCATCCCCCTCCTAACCTCCCCCTTGAAGGGGGAGGAACAGAACAGTTTCCCTCCCTTTCAGGGGGAGGGGAAGGGTGGGGGTGGGGTTCAGCAGATGTCCATACAATTATAGATTGAATAGGAAATACCCTGGTCTCTAAAAAGAAGGAACGGTTGTGACGGGCCGGGAAAGATCTGTGGGAGGCCCTGCTCTTACCGGGGTCCTTGAGGCTCCTTCTTCTTTCCCTTTTGGTGTGGTTTCTTCGATAAAGGCCTCCAGGATGGTCTGTGGAGAACTTCCATCCGCAGGGGTTCCTGTTTCGAGATTCACCTTCATCAGGACGATCTTATCAGGAACCCTGAAAGGCTCCGAGGGCGCATCCTTCAATGCCTGACCCATAAAAGAGATCCAGATGGGAAGGGCGGCCCTTGAACCTGTTTCGTTTTTTCCAAGAGAGGTCTTATCATCGAAACCCACCCAGACTCCGGCGAGGAGAGAGGGAGTATACCCGATAAACCATGCATCCGCATAGTCGCTGGAGGTCCCTGTTTTTCCGGCAACAGGCCTGCCAAGAAGTTTCGCCCTCTGGCCTGTCCCGTGCTGGACCACTCCTTCGAGAAGATGGGTGATGATAAAGGCATGCTGCGGAGAAAGAACCCGTTCATTAGGGATAGAAACGGGGGAAGGAGTGGCAGCAGGAGTTTCTTCATCCCCTTCTTCCTCCTCCGGCTCCTCCCATTCAACATAAGGGGTATTCTCCTCAAGGACTTCGCCTTTCATGGTGACGATCTTTTTGATGAAGATGGGTTTAATGCTTTCTCCACCGTTGGCAAAGACCGAAAAGGAGGAGGTTAGTTCTAACATAGAGGTTCCCGAGGTCCCCAGGGCAATGGAGAGGTCCCGCTTGACCGGAGATTCAATCCCCATCTTTTTAATGAATTTGAGGGCATAACTCACACCGATGTCCTCAAGAATCTTGACCGTGACGACATTTCTGGAGTGTGCCAGGGCGTTCCGGAAGGTGATGGGGCCCATAAAATTCTTGTCGTAATTTTTCGGAGCCCAGTAGTGCCCTCCGTCGTAATCCAAATATTCTACAGGCGAGTCCATGAGAAGAGTGGAGGGGGTATACCCTTTCTCCAGGGCTGCGGCATAGATGAAGGGTTTGAAGGCGGAGCCAGGCTGTCTCCGGGAATGGACAGCGCGATTGAATTGACTTTCACTGAAATCACGCCCTCCCACCAGGGCTCTCACATGCCCGGTTTTCGGATCGAGGCAGAGCAGGGCGCCCTGGACAAGGGGGGCCTGCTCCAGGGCGAGAATGAGAGGTTGGTCTTTTTTGGCCGGCTCCATCACCTTCACATGAACGACGTCTCCGTTTTTAAGAAGATCCGCAGGGGACTTCACCTGGCCAGGTTTAAAATTGGCTGTCGATTTGATATGGAGGGCCCAGGTCATCTCCGCATAAGGAAGAATTCCCTTCCGGTTCTCCACCCAAACTGTGTAGAGCTTTTTGGAGTCATCTCTGGAAAGGATCACTCCCTCAAAGATTTCGTTCGGCGAAAGGGACTGAAGGGTCCCTCTCTTCTTTTTCATGAGGTCTCTCATCTCGTCAGGAGAAAAAGTCTGGACGGGCCCCCGGAACCCCTGCCTCTTATCCAGCTCCCTCAATCCCATCTCTACCGATTTTTGCGCGGCCTTCTGAAGCGTGAGGTCGAGGGTGGTATAGATTCTCAATCCCTCTTTATAGAGCTTCTCCTTGCCGTATCTTCTCTCGACCTGATGGCGGATGAACTCCGTAAAGTAAGGGGCCTTGCTGAAGAAGGCGCTCTCCCGCGATTGAATCTTCAGGGGCGTCCGGAGGGCCTTCTCTTTCTGCCCCTCCGAGATGAATCCCAGCTCCGCCATCCGCGTGAGGACATAGTTCTGGCGTTCTCTGGCCCGGTTCAGGTTGTTGACAGGCGAATAGCGGCTGGGAGCCTTAGCCAGGCCCGCCAGCAGGGCCGCCTCCGAAAGATTGAGCTGTTCCACTCGCTTATTGAAATAACTCTCTGAGGCGGCTTCTATTCCATAGGCGCCATTTCCCAGATAGATATGATTGAGATAGAGGGAGAGGATCTCCTCTTTGGTGAGATTCCGTTCGAGACCGAAGGCATAGGCCACCTCTTTCAATTTTCGAAGGAAACTTCTCTTGGGGGTGAGGAAGAAGGTCTTGGTCACCTGCTGGGTGATGGTGCTCCCACCCTGGACAATCTTTCCGGCGATGAGGTTCTTGAGCATGGCACGGACAATCCCCTTATAGTCAACCCCTTTATGCTGGAAAAACTCGGCATCCTCTGCGGCGAGAAAGGCCTGGATAAGGGGTTTGGGGATTTTCTCATAGGAGATGGGGATTCGATTTTCGAGTAAGAATTTTCCCACGACCTCATCCTCCTCCGAATAGACGATGGAGTAAGCATTGAGATCGCGTCCCTTCAAAGAGGCATAGTCAGGAAGCTGGCGTGAGAAATAGAGAAAGAGGAGCGCTCCGGAAAGAATGAGCAGAAAGCCGGAGGAGAGAAAAGCCAGGATGATATAAAACGTAAACCCCTTTTTCGCCCTCCTTTTTCTTGGATGATTCGATCTTCCCTTCTTTTTATTCATAAGGACCATGGGAGGGAATCAAAAAAGGGAAAACCCGCGGACCGCAGGGCTTTCCCTTCTTTGTGCTGGATGGATGACTATTTCTTTTTCTTTGCGAGTTGCGACTTCAGATCTTCGACCTGCTTTTTCAAGGCTTCATTCTCTGCGGTGAGAGAAACGATGGTGGCCTCTTTCTCGGCCCCCTTCTGGATCTCTTCCTTCAACTTCTGAACCTCAAGTTTCAGCTTATCATTGTCTGACTTAAGGTTCGTGTTCTCCGCTTTCAACTTCTCATTCTCTGCCTTGATGTCCGCTCCGCATCCGGCCAGGACCGAAACGAGCATGCCGATCAGGAACAACGAAAGCATCACAGATACCGCCCTCTTCATGAACCGATCACCTCCTTCTCCAGGGTTTCTTATTTTTGCAAGTTATTATAAGTCCCTCTCCCAAAAAAATCAAATAGTATTTAACAAGGAGATTTCTGAAAAAGTCCAGAAATCTCTGATGGCACCGATTAGGGACCGATTACACAGATTAGAAATCCATTGATAAATAAAGAAAAATCTGTGGAATCTTTTTTTAAAATCTGTGTAATCAGAGAGCGTAAAGTAGTTTTTCAGAGCTCTCACAAGGAATCCTTGACAATCTGATTCCATTTTTAATAGACTCAAAACTGCGTTAAGAGAAGGAGAGGATATCAGACAGGCGGGCATGCAACGATGAAGGCGACCTCCCGGGAGAAAGAGAAAGTCGTTGTGACCGTATCGGCGACCGGTTCATTCGGGGACCGGAGGACTCCCGGGCTTCCCATCACTCCGGAGGAGATTGCGGAGAGCGCCCTGGAGTCGTGCGAAGCAGGGGCAGCGATCGCTCATATCCACGTTCGCGATATCGAAACCGGAAAACCCTCCATGGATTTTAAGCTCTATGAATTGGTGGAAAAAGCGGTGGCCATTATAAGGATTTTGGGGAAAGAACCTGCAACCCCGGATGAAGCAAGGGACTTATTGGGGCTCCGGTGACTCCTTTCAGTTTCCCCTTATAACTCCCCCTCCCCCCTCTTATATTAAGAGGGGGATAAAGGAAGGTTACCCCTCCCCTTGAGATAAGGGGAGATTAGGTGGGGTTATGAATCTTTCTGTCGCCGGCGTCAATGTATGGACTATTTTGACCTTAAATAAACAGAGTGAAGGAAAGGAGGCTTTTATGAAGAAGGGATTTTTTACCATCTCATTGATTCTTGTCGTCATCGTTTTCAACAGTGTCGAGGTGTTTTCCGACACCTTTCCATCAAAACCGATCAATCTTTGGGTCGGATGGGGAGCAGGGTCGGGAACGGATATCAGTCAGAGAGCGATTACGGAAAATGCCTCTAAAGCGCTCAAGCAGCCGATTCTGGTTTCAAATGTCACAGGAGGAGGGGGAACCCTGGTATTGGGGAGGCTGAAGCCCGAGAAAGCCGATGGATATACCCTCGCCAACACGAGCTCAGCCACTCTGGGCCGAATTCCTCATCTTCAGCCCGTTCCTTACAATGCCCAGGACCCGCTGAAGGATTTTATTCCGGTCATGAGCTATTCCTACTATCTTTATGGCCTTGCGGTAAAGAGCGACTCTACCTGGAAGACCTTTGAGGAGTTCATTGCATATGCAAAGGCAAATCCGGGGAAGATCCGTTACAGCACCTCAGGGGTCGGGACCGGACAGCATCTCGTAATGGAATATCTTGCCATGAAGGAAAATATCAAATGGACCCATGTCCCCTTTGCCACAAGTCCCCAGGCGGTTGCGGCGGCCATGGGAGGACATGTCGAGGTGGTCTCGCAGACTCCCGAATGGAAGGAGCAGGTAGATGCCGGGCAGATGAGACTTCTGGTCTGCTGGAATGACAAGCGAATGCCATTCTATCCGGGCGTCCCCACACTCAAAGAGAAAGGTTATGACTTCGCTGTTCAGGCATTGATCGTCATCTATGCGCCTGCCAACACCCCAAAAGAGGTAGTCGCAACGTTGAGCAAGGCCTTCCGTCAGGCTTCGGAGACCGAGGAGGTGAAACAGATTCTGAATCGGCTCAGTTATCCACATGACATCAAGGAGAGTGAGGAGTTGATCCAGATCATCAAGAAAGATTACGAGGTCAATGGGAAGCTTTTCAAGGAGCTTGGAATTGGAATCTATAAGAAAAATTAGAGGGATAAACAAAGGGAATAAATTGGCATGAGGAATCCAGATCAGTGGTCGAGCCTCTTCTGGCTCCTGGCCGGGCTTGGCATTACGCTCGGCTCTTTGAAGTACGGGTTTGGCACCCTCCAGGCTCCGGGGGCAGGATTCATTACCTTTTTTGCCGGAATGCTCCTTTCTCTCCTTGCCGTGGTTTTTTTCTTCTCTTCATTAAAGAGGGATGAGAAGCTCCACAAGGGAGTTGAAATCCTATGGGAAGGCCCTGAGGCGCACAAGGTGATCTTTGTTCTCATTCTGCTCGTTGCTTATACACTGATCCTCAAACATCTGGGATTTCTGATCAGCACCTTTGGACTGCTCTGCCTCCTTTTCAGGGTGAAGGCGACTTATCACCTGATGAAGGTCATCCTCATGTCTCTCCTGATCACCTCAGGGGCTTACCTTCTCTTTCAGGTCTGGCTCAAGGTGCAACTCCCAAGAGGGATCCTGGAAGGGATCATTTAAAAACCAATGGATATTTTTGACCATATCTTCTTCGGGTTTGGAGTTGCTTTTCAGCCTGTCAACCTTCTCTTCTGTTTCACCGGAGTCCTGATCGGGACTCTGGTAGGGGTTCTTCCAGGGCTTGGCCCGGTGGCCGCCATCTCTCTCCTTCTGCCTGCGACCTTTCATGCTCCGCCGGTCGCGTCGATCATCATGCTCTCAGGGATCTACTATGGCGCTATGTACGGGGGATCGACCACTTCCATTCTCGTGAATATTCCGGGAGAGGCTGCCTCTGTCGTGACCTGCTTTGATGGGTATCAGATGGCGCGAAGGGGTAGGGCGGGCCCGGCCCTTGGAATGGCGGCATTCGCCTCCTTCATTGCTGGCACGCTGGGAGTGATTGGGCTTGCCTTCCTGGCTCCGCCCTTAGCCGCCATCGCGCTCAAGTTCGGACCTCCGGAGTACTTCTCCTTAATGGTTCTCGGTCTCACCGTGCTTACCTTTCTGGCCGGAGGCTCCATGCTCAAATCCCTCATGATGGCATCCATTGGAGTTATAATCGGAAATGTTGGTCTCGATCTGATCACTGCCCAGCCGAGGTTTACTTTCGGATTAAGCATCCTCTTGGATGGCGTTGGGCTTGTCCCTCTGGTGATGGGCCTTTTCGGCATCTCGGAGGTTCTTCTGAATGTGGAGCAGAGGCTGAGCGAGCGGGAGGTTTTCAAAACGGTTCTGAAGGGGCTCCTTCCCACCTTAAGGGACTGGAAAGAATCGATCGGCCCTCTCCTTCGGGGGTCGATACTCGGTTTCTTTTTGGGAATCCTGCCAGGCGGAGGAGCAGTCATCTCCTCTTTTGTCAGTTATGGATTGGAGAAGAGGCTTTCGAAGCATCCGGAGGAATTCGGAAAGGGCGCCATTGCCGGGGTTGCCGGTCCGGAATCAGCAAATAACTCAGCCACGGCAGGGGCCTTCATTCCCCTGCTCACCCTCGGCCTTCCATCCAATGCCGTGATGGCCATCTTACTGGGCGCCCTCATGATCTATGGCATGCCTCCCGGCCCAAAGTTGATCTCGTCGCACCCGCAGCTTTTCTGGGGAGTGATCTCGAGCATGTACATCGGCAATATAATGCTCCTCATCCTCAACCTTCCGCTGATCGGCCTCTGGGTCAAAATCTTAAAGATTCCTTATCCCATCCTTTTTCCCCTTATTCTTCTCTTTTGCCTGATTGGGGCCTACAGTCTGAATAACAATCCTGCGGAGATCGGGCTCATGCTCTTCTTCGGACTTCTCGGTTACCTGATGAAGAAATTCAAGTACGATGGCGCGCCTCTTGTCTTAGCGATGGTTCTGGGTCCCCTGATGGATCAGTCTCTCAGGCAGTCGCTTCTCATGTCGGGGGGCAGCGGAATGATTTTTTTCACAAGACCGATCTGCCTGGTGATCTTTGTGGTCATAGGTCTTATCCTCCTTCTTTCTGTCCTTCCTCTTATTGGCCGGATGCGAAAGACCATGGACGAGATGAAGGAGGTTTAATGTTCCAGGAGAGCCCTCTATGAATGTCGGCCAGATTCTTACCCTAACTGCGAATAAATTTCCAAAACGGATTGCCGCCGTCTTCGAGAACGAGAGGCTAACCTATCAAGAGTTTAACGAACGAGTCAATCGGTTCTCCTATTTCCTTCTGAGGATGGGACTCACAAAGGGAGAGAAGGTGGCCGTCCTTCTCTTCAATTCGATCCCCCTTGTCGAGATTCTCTTCGCCTCCGCAAAAAACGGAGGCGTCTTTACGCCGATCAATTTCCGATTTACCGCCGAAGAAGTTTTCTATATCCTGGACCACTCCGATGCCCGTTTTTTTATCTATGGAGAAGAGTTCTCCGGACTCGTTGATAAGATCCGGCCCAGGCTTAAAAAAGTGGAGTTCTATTTTTCCGTCGGGGGGTCCGCTCCCTCCTCCATTTTGAACTATGAAACACTCTTAAAGGAGTCTCTTCCTCAAGAACCGGATATCCCTCTCTCCGAAGAGGATGAGTGTCAGTTGATGTATACATCGGGAACCACAGGAAAACCGAAAGGGGCTCTTCTCACTCATGGGAACCTCCTCTGGAACCTTTTCAACACCATTCTGGGAAGGGAGGAGAAGGAAGGCGAGACTTCAATCGTCATCGGCCCCCTCTATCATACGGCGGCTCTCAACAACCATTTCCTCACCCGTGTGGCAATGGCAGGGACCAGTGTCCTTGTCAGGCGCTTCGATCCGGACAAGGTGATGAAAATCATCGAAGAGGAGAAAGTGACAGTCATCTCAGGCGCTCCTGCCGTCTATCATTTAATGCTCTCTCTTTCTGAGGGACGGTATGACACCCGTTCAATCACAAAATGCACCACAGGGGCTTCCATCCTTCCTAATGAGACGAAAGAAAAGCTGGTAAAACTCTTTCCCAACCTCTCCGGCATTTACGATGTATATGGGTGCACCGAGGCCACGCCCTCCATTGCCATCCTCAAGGCGAAGGATTCTGTGAGGAAAAGAGAATGCGTGGGGCCGGCTGTTCCCTTTCTGGAAGTAAGAGTTGTGGATGATCAGGATCGAGATCTCCCGCCGGGAGAGGTCGGGGAGTTGATCTGCCGTGGTCCCAATGTAATGAAGGGATATTACAAGGATGAAGAGGCTACCCGGGAAGCCCTCCGGGGGGGTTGGCTTCACACCGGGGATATGGGGCGGATGGATGAGGAGGGGTTTGTCTATATCGTTGACCGGAAGAAGGATATGATCGTCAGCGGCGGAGAGAACATCTATCCACGTGAGATTGAAGAAGTTCTTTACAGCCATCCCAGGATTGAAGATGCGGCCATCATCGGAGTTCCTGATCCGCTCTGGGGAGAATCGGTGAAGGCCGTCATTGTATTGAAAAAGGGAGAGACGATGACAGAGGAGGCAGTGATCGAATATTGCAAAAGCCATCTTGCCAGTTACAAAAAGCCTAAGTCGGTAGAGTTTGTGGAGAGCCTTCCCAGAAATCCTTCCGGGAAGGTCCTGAAGACAGTCCTGAGGAAAAGATGAAGACTTCCAGGGCAATCGTTCTTGAAGCGCCGGGGAAAATGGTTTTGAAGGAGTTTCCCTTACCGGCCATCGGACCGGAAGAGGGACTCCTCAAAGTGGAGATGGTCGGAGTCTGTGGTTCGGATGTGGGGATGTACCGGGGAAAGGCAACCCGGGCTCCTCGCCCCTATCCCATCATCATGGGCCATGAGATCTTCGGGACGATCGTTGAGATCGGGGAAGAAGCATCCAAAAGATGGAACCTGAAAGAAGGGGACCGGGCCATCGTTGAATATGCATTCGGATGCGGAGAGTGCTACGATTGCAAGCAGGGAAAATATATTCACTGTGAGGCTATGTTCACCTATGGGTCGATGATTTCCTGCAAAGATCCGCCGCACCTGTGGGGCGCTTATAGTGAATATCTCTACCTTCCTCCCAGGGCCATGGTTCATAAGGTTTCTGATCACCTTCCACCCGAAGCCGGAGTTCTGATCTGTGCGGTCCTGGGGAATGCGATTCGGTGGGTTCAGATGATCGGGGGAGTAAGCCAAGGGGATATCGTTGTGATTCAGGGGCCGGGGCAACAGGGACTTGCAGGCGTGATCGCAGCCAGGGAAGCGGGCGCAAAGAAGGTGATCGTGACTGGAATGACAAGGGATCAAATTCGATTCGAACTGGCAAAGACCTTTGGAGCGGATGAGGTTGTCGATATCGAGAAGGACGATCCGGTCGCAAGGGTGAGAGAGATCACAGGAGGAAGAATGGCTGATCTCGTCATGGATGTGACCGGAAATCCGAAAGGCGCGATCACTGCCATCGATCTGGTGAAGAAGAAAGGGACGGTTATCCTCCCCGGGCTTTACGGTATGGATCGAGAAATTCCTTTGGTCCTTGATAAGATCGTTTACAAGGAGGTGAGAGTGCAGGGTGCCTTCAGCCATGATTTTCGATCTGTCCTACCGGCCATCCGCCTGGCCGAATCGGGAAAATATCCCCTAGAGAAGATGGTGACCCACCGGTTTCCTCTCAAGGAGGCTGAAAAAGCAATAAGGGTAGCAGGAGGAGAGATCGAAGGAGAGGATCCCATCAAAGTAGTGATCATTCCTTAATAATAATCCTTCAGTTATGGTTGTTTTTATCCCCATTTGGCAAAGAGGGATATAGGGGGATTTTAAAATAATGCTTGTAAAATCTCCCCTCGCCCCTCTTTGCCAAAGAGGGGGATAATCATTTATCAATGCATTTCTAATCTATGTAATCGGATCCTAATCGGTGTAATCAGAGATTTCTGGATTTTTCCGGAAATCTCATTGAAACTTCTTGACATGAATGGCAATTTATTGATATGGATGAACATCCAATCCATAGAAAAGGAGGGTAAGAATGAAGATGAGAAGAATAGTTTGTTTGGGGTTTGGAATGATTTTCTTTTTGATGTCTCCCTTTTTAACCATTGGGCAGGAGAAGGTCGATATCAAGATGATGACCGGGCCGATGGGAGGATCATGGGTTCCTCTGGGAGGGGCAATTGCAGAGTTGATCCAGAAGAATATTCCCGGAACAACGGTCTCTGTTACACCGGGCGGAGGCATGGCCAATGTGGTAGGCGTTCAGGAGGGCAAGGCAGATATCGGTTTTGGAAATTCCTCCTCCAGCGTGGATGGGGTGATGGGGAGAGACCCCTTCAAGGCGCCCACCAAGAATGTCATGCAGTTAGCCACCCTTTATCCCCAGTATTTTCAGATGGTCGTCCTCGAAGAATCAGGAATCAAGTCCGTGGCCGATCTGAAGGGAAAAGGGATTTGCCCGGGACCGAAAGGCCATACAGGAGAACTGCTGGCCCAACAGGTTCTTCAGATCTACGGTCTCTCCTATAAGGATATGAGCAGGATCAATCATGTGAGTTATTCGGATGCTGTTTCTTTAATGAAGGATGGCCATGCACAAGGATATCTTCTGGGGACCACGATTCCTGCCTCTTCAATCATGGATCTGGCCACCTCCAAGAAAATCAGACTTCTCACCCTTCCCGATGATAAAATCAAAGAACTCCAGATGATCAATGCGGGTTACCTGAAGCGGATCATTCCTGCAGGAACGTACACGGGCGTCAACTATGATGTGAATGGAGTCGGATATTTTACGCACCTGGTAATCAGTGCAAAACTTCCGGAGACATTGGTTTATAAGATTACAAAGGTTCTTACAGAAAATGTGGATCGACTGGCAGATGTCGTAAAGGATATGAAAGGGATGACGGCTAACGATCTTGCCCTCGACATTGGGGTTCCCTTCCATCCCGGTGCATTGAAATACTATAAAGAGAAGGGTGTCATCAAATAGGGGTTCTTCCTTTTCCATTTTGATTGGTTTATCCCAAGTGGGTTGAGGCGGGAATGGCTCCATTCCCGCCTTTTCTGTATTGTGAATTATGTGAATTAAAGGAGAGTTTCATCCCATGCTCAAGACGATTGTGACAGTGATCGCTATTTTGATGTCTGTCTACCATCTTTATGCAGGGGCCTTCGGCGCGCCTGAGGCAATGATGCACCGATCCATCCACCTCCTTTTCACTCTCGTTCTGATATTTCTTGTGGGAATGACGGGCGGAGAAAAGCAGTCCAGAGGGAAGACTGGTTTCGATATCCTCCTTCTTCTCCTCACTTTCCTGTCCATTGGCTATCTCTTTCTCAATTATGATTACGTTGTAACCCGCTACCCATATGTCCATCCCGTAAGCAGATGGGATTTTGTGATGGGGGTGATTGTAACCCTCATCCTCCTGGAGGC
>MGQQ01000055.1 GCA_001798855.1 Deltaproteobacteria bacterium RBG_16_49_23
GCATTGGAGACCGATCCCTGGACGAGATTGACATCATTGGTGATCCGGGAGATGAGGATGCCGGTGGGCGTTCGGGTGAAGAAGGAGAGGGAGAGATTCTGAAGGTGGTCATAAAGCCTCTGCCTGATATCAGCCACCACTCTCAGACCGACAAAGTTCATCAGATAGGCCTGACCGTAATCGAAGGCGCCTTTCACGAGAAAGAGGAGAATGATGGCAATAGGGAGCAGAAGGAGCATCTCCATATCCTTCTTGAGCAACAGGTCTCCGAGGTGAAGCTGGATGATGATATTCTTTACGACGGGTGGAATTCCCTCCTTTTTAAAGAAGACGCCATCCATGGCTGGCTTGACCAGGAGGGCCTGGCTCGCCGTCAGGAGGGAAACGAAGATCATACAGACCATGGCCAGGACCAGTTTGACCCAGTAAGGTTTGACGAGTTGAAGAAGGCGGCGGTAAAGAACCATAGCAATTCTCAATGGTCAATTAGTAATTCTCAATGATCAATTAACAATGACAGAATCATTTACACCTAAAATGGTATCATACTTGTCGATCATACAGCAAGGAGAGGACGATGCGGGCGGCACGGCTGGCCGCGCCCGATTCTCCAAGGCTCTGACGCACCTCTGCCATCGATTCGATGGTCTTTTCGTAAAGAACCGGATCTTTCAAGAGGCGAAGAGCCTCCTCGGCAATCCTCTCAGGGTTGACCTCCTCCTGGATGAGTTCTCTGGCGATCTCCTTTCCTGCGACCAGATTGACCAGCCCGATATGTTTCACCCGGATCAGGGCCCTGGCAACCCAGTAGGTGAGAGAAGAGACCTTGTAGACGATGACCATCGGTTTCCCGAGAATGGCGGCCTCGAGGGTTGCTGTTCCGGAAGCCGTGATGATCAGGTCGGAGAGATTCATCACATCATAGGCGAAGCCCTTGATCATTTTTATGGGGATGGAAGCATTTCTCATCCAGGGGGAGAGGGTCGATTCAGAGATGCCAGGGGCCAGAGGGATGATGAACTGCAGTTCAGGCATCTCCCTCCTGAGAAGGACGGTTGAATCTAAAAGGGGGGGAAGAAGCCTCATCACCTCCTCTTTCCGGCTTCCGGGAAGGAGTCCGATCGTTTTCCGTTCCGGATCGAGGCCGAACCGTTCAATGGCCTCCTCTCTCGGGAGCGATGGTTTGACGATATCGAGGAGGGGATGTCCTACCCACTCGACATCGACTCCTGCGGCCTGATAAAGGGGGACTTCGAAAGGAAAAAGGACGACCATCTTCTTCACCCGCCTCGCAATCGATTTGACCCTCCAGGGTCTCCAGGCCCATATCTGGGGGCTGATATAGTAGAGAACGGGAATTCCTTTCTGACGGGCGATTCCAGCAAGCCGGAGGTTGAATTCCGGGTAGTCGATCAGGATCACCAGATCCGGCCTCTCCCGCTCCATTGCTTCTTTCAACTCCTGAAGCGCCTTGAAGGCGGTTCTCAGTATGCGGAAGGCTTCCGAGATCCCGACCACTGAAAGGGAGTGGGCGTGGCGAAGAAGTTTCATGCCTCTCTTTTCGAGGCCCTCTCCGCCGATGCCGAAAAACTCAATTTCCGGATCGATCTCCTGGATGGCTTCCACGAGATGAGACCCATGGAGGTCTCCAGAGACCTCTCCGGCAATGAGCATGATCTTTTTCGATTTCATTTGACCCTATGCCTTGCGATTTAACCGTTCTTCCAACTTTCGGATGATCCGGAGAGCGACCTCCAGGACCTGCCTTCCATCCCGACCGGAGACCTTTGCCTCTTTTCGATCCCTTACGCTTTGAAGGAAGGAACGGATCTCCGCCTCGAGCAGGTCGGTCTTCCTGACCGGAATCTCTTCGGACAACATTTCAGAAGAACACCCGCCATCAGGCCGGATCACCTTTTTAGAAGAAGAGGCCTTTTGGGAGAGGTAGTCGATCGTCAATGTTCCATCGGGTTGAAAGATTCTGGTTTTACGGGTCTTCTCCCTGGAGACGCGGCTGGCGGTCAGATTGGCCCTGCACCCATTTTCAAATTCGATTCGTGCATTGGCGACATCGAAGTCACAGGTGAGAATGGGAAGCCCGGTCGCATCAATGCGCTTCACCCTTGAGTTGACCAGGTTCAAAATGATGTCGATATCGTGGACCATCATGTCGAGGACGACATCCACATCGGCGCCTCTTCCGGAGAAAGGGCTTAGGCGTTGAGATTCGATTAAGAAAGGATGCTGGATTCTTCCTTCGACAGCGAGGAGCGCTCCGTTAAATCGCTCCAGATGGCCCACCTGAAGGATGAGGCCTTTTGACTCAGCCAGGGCGATCAGTTCATCGGCCTCGTGGAGCGTGACTGCAATCGGTTTTTCGATAAGGACATCTATGCCCTGGAGCAAGAAATCCCTTGCGATGGGATGGTGAAAGGGAGTCGGAACAGCAATGCTGACGGATTGGACTTTACCGAAGAGATCGGAGTGGCAGGAGAAGGATTGGACCGGGAATCGTTTTACCATCTCCCTGCAACAGGAATGATCGATATCGACCACTCCCACCCATTCCACCCCTTCGATTTTCAAATATTTTTCCACATGGAACTGGCCGAAATAACCACAACCGACCACGCCCACCTTGATCTTTTTCACTTATCGGCAGATCCCCCTCTTGGTCTGCTGGATAAACCGGAGAAGGCGCTCGACCTCCGGCACCCGGGAGATTTCGGACTCCCCCACCTTTTTCACCGCTTTCTCCAGAGTCAGACCGGATCGAAAGATGATGCGGTAGGCTGTCTTTAAAGCCTTAATGGTCTCTTCACGAAAGTTCTGGCGTTTCAGTCCTACGGTATTCAATCCGAACAGTTTAGCCCGGCTTCCTGCAGCCAGCATGTAAGGAGGGATATCGAGCACCACACCGGTGAGCCCGCTGATGAAAGCATGGGCGCCCACCCGGCAAAATTGATGGATGGCTGAAAGTCCGCCGATGACGGCATAGTCTTCAATCACGATATGTCCTGCCAGGGTAGCCCCATTGGCCATGACAACTTGATGGCCGATCTGACAGTCGTGGGCGACATGGGAGTAAGCCATGAAGAAATTGCGGTCGCCGATCACGGTCTTTCCCCCACCCTTGACGGTGCCGCGGTGGAGCGTGACGAATTCCCTTATGATATTATCATCCCCGATGATCAGAGAGGTCTTCTCTCCCTTGTAGGCAACGGCCTGAGGGGCCTCTCCAATGGAGGAGAATTGAAAGATCCGGCATCGGTTTCCAATCATCGTTCCTTCCCGGATGACCACATGGGGTCCAATCTTCGTTCCCGCTCCAATAAGGACGTCCTTTTCAATGATCGAGTAGGGACCGATTTCAACCCCCCCATCGATTTCAGCCTTTGGATCGACGATCGCTGTGGAATGGATCATTTTTCCTCTCCCATCATGGCCAGGAGTTCCGCCTCAGCCACCAGTTTTCCATCGACGAGGGCCTTTCCCTTGAACCCCCATATGGACTGGCGTTGGCGGGTCACCTCTAATTCGAGACGGAGCTGGTCTCCCGGGATGACCGGTTTTCTGAAGCGGACATTATCCATTCCCAGGAAAAAGACGGGTCTCTTCTGATTTTTATTCTCCGGCATGGATTGGAAGGCGAGAAGCCCGGCCGTCTGAGCCATGGCCTCCACAATCAGGACTCCGGGCATGATGGGCTGTCCTGGAAAATGGCCGGGGAAGAAGGGTTCGTTATAAGTGACGTTTTTGATGCCGACGATCCGTTTTCCTGGCTCGATCTCGAGAATCCGGTCAACGAGCAGAAAAGGATACGCATGGGGGAGGATGCTCATAATCTCCTTGGCTTCGATCATCTATTTCTCCTTCTCTTTTAAAGAGATTGCTTCTTCGATCTTTTTTAAACGCCCTTCGATGTCGACGAGGGTCCTTCTCATCTCAGGCAATTTCGGAAAAGTCATAACCGTGCGGAGCCACTCACGGTGAGGCATGGCAGGAGATCCCGAAAACGCCTGATCGGGAGGCAGATTCTGGCCCACTCCGGATTGGGCTCCCACCTGCACATTGTCTCCGATCTCAATGTGCCCGACTACTCCCACCTGTCCGGCAAGGATCACATTTTTTCCGATTTTGGTCGAGCCTGCAATCCCGACCTGAGCGACGATGATCGAATCCTCGCCGATCTCCACATTATGGGCCACCTGGACGAGGTTGTCGATCTTGACTCCCCTCCGGATGATTGTTTCACCCAGTGCGGCCCGGTCAATCGTTGAATTGGCGCCGACCTCGACATCATCTTCGATGATCACCTTTCCCACCTGGGGAATCTTCACATTCTTCTTTCCATCTTTGACAAATCCGAATCCATCCGCCCCTACCACCACGCCGCTGTGGAGGATGACCCTCTTTCCGATCACCGAGCCCGAATAGACGGAGACATTGGGATGGAGGACGGAATCCTCTCCGATGACAGAATCCTCACCCACAGCGACGCCCGGGTAGAGAGTCACCCGGTCTTCGATCCGGCACCGGTCTCCGATATAGACATGAGGGTAGATGGTAAGATCCTTGCCCAATTGGGCGGTGGAGCTGATCCAGGCATTGGGATCGATCCCTTTTGGCTGATAAGGTTTGGCAAAGAAGAGGGTGAGGATCTTTACAAAAGCGAGATGAGGGTGGGCTGCGCAGATCAGGGGCTTATCTGCGGCTGTCACTTCCTTTGAGACGATGACAGCGGACGCCCTGGTTTCGTTCAATTTTCGGAGATACCTGGGGCTGGCAATGAACGTGATCTCACCGGGCTGAGCCTCATCCATGGAGGCCACCCCGGAGATTTCGACCTCCCCGTCTCCGACGAGGGTCCCCCCCACATATTCAGCCAACTCATTCAGTTTCCTTTTCATCATCCTTATTCCTAGATATCGCTGTTAGACCCTGACCAAACATTTTTGAAATTTTGACATAACTTTTTTTCATTCCTGCCCCGTATCAAGTACGGGGTGAACTCCAGCAGGAATCCAGAATTCCCTTTGGGAAAACCTTTCTGGATTCCTGCCTTCGCGGGCCTGCCCGCCGAAGGGCGGTTCTGCCCGCAGGCGGGAATGACAGGACTTATTGACCAGAGTTAGAAGAAAATCCTCAGAATTACAGTATAAGAATCTACGCCTCCTCCGGGACTTCGGGGCAGTTATTTCCCGGTAGCCGCAACCTTCAGGTTGCATTTCAGGGTCGGTATTACATTGGAGGCCGATACGCAGGCTAATCCCGCCCTTGGCGGGACTTCGGTTACCATTTGGTTTTCTCAAATCATCGACAAACTTTTGTCGATATCAATTCCCTAAGGGTCTTTTTATTTTTTCTGTGTATCATGGAGCTTGATCACCCGATCGGTGAGGTCAATGGTCTTCGAGGCGAAGAGCACGACGGCCTCGTTCAACTCCATGATGAAGGTATACCCCTCGTCCGCCCCCAATTTCTGAATCACCTTCTGAAGTCCCAGGGAGATATTTCGCTCGATCTCCGTCCGTTTCTGATTGAGTTCGTTCTGGGAATCTTCCTGCCAGCGCTGAAATTCCCGGACTCTGTTCTGGAGATCCTTTTCTTTCGTCGCCCGGACATCGGGATTGAGCATGGGCGCCTGCTTGTCGAGGGATTCCTTCATGGTCTGGAGTTCTTTCTGTTTATCCGCAAATTGACGCTGACCCTTCTCCACCTCTTTGACAATCGCCTTCTTCGCCTCTTTTCCCGCGTTGCATTCATTGACCGCCTTCTGGATATCGACGACGCCGATCTTCAGACTGTCGGCGGATGCCGTGCCCAGCCATCCGAGCACGATGAGAATTCCAACGGCTGCTGTCATCATTTTACTTCTCATTGCTCCTGCTCCTTTTTTCATTGGATTTTTACTTTAGATTCAGAAACCAAGAATCTGAGAATTTTCTTCTCACATTCAAACAATTCCCCCTCACCCTTCCCCTCTCCCCCGCTGGGGAGAGGGATGGGGTGAGGGGAAGCGATGGAGGGCTAATAGACGGTCCCCGCGGTAAATTCAAAGACCTTGCTTTTCTCTCCCGGCTTAGGATTGAGATTGAATCCCAGATCGATATGGATGGGACCAAAGGGAGAGAACCAGCGAATTCCAGGCCCTGCCCCCATTTTTATACCCCTATTGCGGTTGATCCCTTCACCGGATTCAGCTCCCCAGCCCTTCCCTATGTCGAAAAACAGGGCCGCCCTCAGGCCAATTTCCGAGGAAAGGGGAATCGTCAGTTCGGTGTTTAAGGCCACCATTTTGTTTGAGCCTAAGGGCTCTCTGTTCTGATCAAAGGGGCCGGCCATGCCGTATTCGAAACCCCTGACCGTGTAGAGTCCGCCGACAAAGAACTTCTCGTAAATGGGAACCTTTCTGCCGCCGTAGGGTTCCACGAATCCGGCCTTTGCCCTGAGATTGAGCACCGTTTTCAAAGGAAAAGGGAAGTACCAGCTCGTTTCCGCCAATCCCTTCACAAAATAGTTGTCTCCTCCCAAAATCCCTCCTGCATTGGTAAAGGTAATGCTGTGCCGGGCTCCTTTGGTAGGATTATAGTAGTCGTTCCGGGTGTCCATGGTCAAGCTTAAGGAGAGGGCGCTCGTCAATTTATGGCCTTCCTGTTCTCTAATAAATCGGGAAGCATCCGAACTCAAATCGGAGACTTTGATCCTCTCCAATTTATAGGTAACATCGCCCCGGAGCTTTTCCGTCAACTCCTTTCCAGCGCGGAGCGTTCCTCCCAGAATGTTATAGGAGTAGGTATCGAACTCCCGGTTTTCATTATAGAGATCGATTCCTGCTGAAAAATTATATCCGAGAAAATAGGGATCCGTAAAACTCAATCTGAGGTCCCGTGTCTCTGCGCCCAGCCGGAATCTTAAAAGTCCGTGGTAACCCAGGCCAAAGAGGTTACGGTCCGAGATAGAGGCTGAGCCCACCACATTCTCGATTGAGCTGTAACCAATGCCGAAGCTGAGGGCTCCGGTGGGGGCTTCTTCCACTTTGATCTCAAGATTGGTTTTCTCCTCCGTGGTTCCCCG
Organism: Deltaproteobacteria bacterium RBG_16_49_23; assembly: GCA_001798855.1. Taxonomy (GTDB): domain Bacteria; phylum Desulfobacterota; class BSN033; order BSN033; family UBA1163; genus RBG-16-49-23. The sequence goes on from MGQQ01000055.1 coordinate 7,078, forward strand.
GCTGGTGGTGAGTTCCGCCTCCTTAAAGTAACCCGTCCTTTTCAGCCGGTCCCGGCTCTTGCTGAGGCCGGTGGCGCTGTAGAGTTCCCCTTCAGCCACCTGCAGCTCCCGCCGGATCACCTTGTCGCGGGTCTTCGTGTTGCCAACGATCTGGATCTTCTCAAAAGAGACCTGCTTCTTCTTTTCGATTTCAAACGTCAGATGGACTAAGAGATTTTTCTCATCCGTGGAGGTGGCCGGTGTAACCTCTACATTGGCATAGCCCTGGTTGGAAAATTTTTCGGTGAGCCCATGGATATCCTTCCGAATGGCCGAGGTGCTGTAAATATGGTTCCGTTTGATCTGGATGCTTCTGAAGAGATCCTCCCTGGTGGTGAGGACATCCCCTTTGAAGTCAATCTCTCCAATACGGTATTGGGGCCCTTCCGAAATCTCGATCTCTGCCCGAATCCGTTTGGGATCGCGAAAATCGATTTTGGGTTCGGGGATCTTCACATTGAGGTAGCCATGGTCGATGTAGTAAGCCGTCAGGAGCTGAATGTCATTTTTCAGAATGTCTTCGTCGAGAAGGCCTGTCTTGGTGATGATCGAAAAGATATTCCTCTGTTTCGTCTGGATGATCTTTTTCAGGTCAGAGGATTTGATCTTCTTATTTCCTTTGAAGGTAATCTTCTTAATATGCCCTTTGACCCCCTCTTCAATCTGGAAGGTGACTACGGCCTCATTGGTTTCCAGAGAGTCAACCTTATGTTCCACCTTCACCCCATAATAACCCTTGGAGAAGTAGAGCTTTCGGATCTGTTCCCCGTTTTCCTTCACCTTCTCAAGGTTGAAGATGGAGCGGGGGATGAGGGTCACCTTCTCCTTGATATCATCGAGTTTCACCTTTTGATTGCCGGTGATCAGAATCTCTTTGATGGCAGGCTTCTCCATGACAATGAAGATGATCTCCCGTCCTTTCGGGGTCGTCTTGATATCGACCTGGACATCGGAGAAGTAGTCCAGTCCGAAGACGGAACGGAGATCTTCCCGGACCCGGTCGGCGGAAAAGGGGCCTCCTTCCCGGCTCTTCAATGCTCCCCGGATGACCCCTTCTTCGACCTTCACGTTTCCAAGGATGGTGATTTTGTGGATAACCTCCTCCGATCCTTCGCTTATCCCGATGGAGAGCAGAAGAAGAACAAGAGAGATTCCGATACCTTTTCTCATCCTATATCCCATGTCCGTTCCTATCGGCCCCTTTTTCGATTTGAGTTCCATCTTCCATATCAAATCTTTCCCCTTTTGTAAACCCCGTTCGAAACGGAAGAGCTTTCTCAACGGGGGAACAGGCTAATCTTCAGCCGGCGGCTTTCCCTTCGAGCAGAAGGATCTGACGTGGCATTTGAGCGGCCAGAATCGGATTGTGCGTAACCATGATGAGTGTGACGCCCTTCATCCGGTTCAGGTCTTGAAGCAGGGCAAAGACCGATTCCCCGGTTTTCGTATCGAGATTCCCTGTGGGCTCATCGGCCAGAAGGACTTTCGGCTCCAGAACCAGGGCTCTGGCCACTGCCACCCGTTGCTGTTCTCCGCCGGAGAGCTCCCCGGGTTTATGGGAGAGACGGTCCTTCAAACCCACAAGGGTGAGGATGGCTTCGGCGCGAAGGGCAGCCTCCTTATTTGAAATGCCCTGAATGAGACAGGGCATCATCGTGTTCTCCAGGGCGCTAAATTCCGGGAGGAGATGATGAAATTGAAAGACGAATCCGATCTCCCGGTTTCTAAAAAAAGCGAGATCCTTTTCATTCAGGGTGAAAATATCTCTTCCTCCATAAAAGACCTTTCCCGTGGTGGGCCGGTCAAGCGTTCCCAGGATATGGAGCAGGGTCGTCTTTCCTACGCCGGAGGCGCCCACAATGGCCACCCTTTCCCCCTGGGAAAAAGCGAGATCAATTCCACTGAGGACCTCGACCTTCTTCGCCCCGTTTCCAAAAGACTTGAAGAGTTGCTGTACCTGAATCAATTCCTTCAAACCATGGACTCCTTTGCCCTTTCCACCCACTCCTGGGAAAGGATCTCTTTCATCCGGACGAGACGTTTTGAAGAGAACTCTTCGACAACGGATTGAAGTTGCGGAAACTTCCGGAGGAGGTCGTCAAAATCCTCCTTTGTTAACTCTAAGAGTTCAGAGGGCCGGGTCGTTCTGGCAAATGCCATCCGAGGGGTATTGAAAAATACGCCGATCTCTCCAAAGAGATGGCCGCTTCCCAGTTTCCCCAGGGTCACCTGTCTCCCGCGGCGGTCCTGTGTAAAGATCTCCACCTCGCCGTTTTTAATCATATAGAGGCAATGGGGAGGGTCTCCTCCTTTAAAGACGAAAGTCTCTTCAGGAATATTCAGCGCACGGAACCTTTTTAAAACCTCCTCCCTTTCCGGCACCGTCAGAGGGGAGAAGAGAGGGGAGGAGGCGAACAGGAGATCCAAAACCCGTTTTTGAAAGAGATCTTCAAGCACCTCCTTCACACGGGGGTGTGTTTTGATGATTTCCTCCAGTTCTTTTCTGGAGATCTCAAGCACCTCGCATTCGATGAGACTTTTGACACCGGCATGCCTTTTCCGGTCGGAGAAGAAGCCGAATTCCCCGAAGCAATCCCCCTCTTTGAGGTTACGGATCCACACCTCTTTTCCTTCGGAATGCTCTTTATAGATCCCGGCTTCCCCCCGGCATATCACCATGAGCGAGTCTCCGGGTTCGCCTTCGCGGCAGAGGAAGACATCCTTGTGAAAGGTTCTGAATTGGACACGGCCGAGAAGAGATCGAAGCTCTTCTTCATTGAGATCGGAGAGGAAAGAAATGTAGGGCAAGGGTCGAGAGGATTTAACTTCCCGGTTTTTCTCGACATAGAGCTGACCCAGCCGCTCGTTGATATCTTTTGAAGAAGGGTCGATCCTCAGGATCATCTTGTTGACGGAGATGGCCTGGAGTAAAAAACCCTCTCCGGCATAAGCTTCAGCCAATTCCCGGTACTCTATGATCGCCTCCTGCTTCTTTCCAATTCGCTCCAGTAATTCGGCCTTCTTCAGCCGGGACCGGAGATCTTCAGGCTTTCGGTCAATATGCTTTTGAAGAGATTGAAGGGCCTTCTTCCATTTCCCCCGGGAGAGAGATGAAAGGGCCTGATCCTTGTAAGAAACCCGCTCTTTATTCATATCTCAATGCCTCAGCCGGGTCGAGCTTCGAAGCCCTCCAGGAGGGATAGAGAGTTGCGAGCAGGCTGATCAGAATGGCGGTGATCACAATCAGCGCAATATCGAGAGGGTTCACCTGTGAGGGAAGTTTATCGATATAGTAGACATCGCTCGAAAGGATTTTGAACCCGAAGAGGTTTTCCACAAAACCGGTGATCTTTTCGAGATTGAGCGCCGCTGCCAGACCCAGAAGCGTTCCGAGGATCGTTCCCACGACACCGATGACTCCGCCCTCGATGACGAAGATCTTCAGAATTCCTCCTGAAGGGGCTCCCATCGACTTCAGAATAGCAATGTCCTTGTTCTTTTCCATCACCACCATGATGAGCGTAGAGATGATATTAAAAGCAGCGACCAGAACAATCAGGACGAGGATGATGAACATGGCGATCTTCTCCAGCCTGAGGGCGGAGAAGAGGTTTCGGTTCATCTCCATCCAGTCCTTGGTCCAGAAGGGGAAGCCCATCTTTTTCCGGATCTCTTTTCCGACCTCTTTCACTTTATAGATGTCCTCCGTTTTGATCTCGATTCCGGTGACCCGGGCCTCCATAGCGAAAAATTTCTGGGCGCTCTCGATCGAGACGTAGGCCATGGTGTTATCGTATTCATACATCCCGGAATAGAAGATTCCTTTCACACGGAACCGTTTCATCTTGGGCATCATTCCCATGGGCGTCATCGTGCCCAGAGGAGAGATGACCTGAATGGGATCATCAATGTTGACGGAGAGATGTTTGGCCAGCTCCACCCCGAGGATGATCCCCGGAGAGTCCTTTCCCCTGGCCTCTTTGATATCCTCGAGACGCCCGGCCTTCAGGTTACGGGCCAACTCGGTCACCTTAACCACGCGGTCCGGATCGATCCCTTTGAGGACGACCCCGGAAGTCCCTGATTCTGAGGAAAGCATCACCTGGCTGAAGATGAAGGGGGCCGCCGAAACCACGCCCTTCACCTCCTCCACCTTCTTCAGCGCCTCTTCATAATGATCCATTCCCTTATCGCCGGCCTTGAGCACCACAAGGTGGGCCTGGGTGCCCAGGATCTTCTCTTTGAGGGTCGTTTGGAAACCGCTCATCACGGAGAGGACAACGATGAGGGCCATGACTCCCAGCATCACCCCGGCAATGGAGATGACGGTGATGATGGATATGAAGCTCTGTTTTCGTTTAGCCTTCAGATATCTCAGGCCGATGAACCATTCGTATCGCATAGACACGTACCAAACGCCCCTCACCCTTCCCCTCTCCCCTCGGGGGAGAGGGATGGGTGAGGGGGGGGTTATCTCTCCATTCGAAGCAGGGGAAAGAAGATGACATCGCGGATGGAGGGTGAATCGGTCAGAAGCATGACCCAGCGATCGATCCCGATCCCCTCGCCCGCAGTGGGCGGCATTCCGAATTCGAGGGCGAGGAGAAAATCCTCGTCAAGGAAAATGGAGGAATCCGCTTCTTCCGCTCTCTCCTTCAACTGCTGGAGGAAGCGCTCTCTCTGATCCAGCGGGTCATTGAGCTCCGAGAAGCCATTGGCGATCTCCCGGCCCGCAATGAAGAGTTCAAAACGGTCCGCCACCTCCGGGTCCTCTTCATTCCGTCGGGAGAGAGGGGAGACCTCGGTCGGGTAATGGGTGATGAAAGTGGGCTCGAGGAGATTGGGCTCCACCCGTTCCTTGAAGAGATCGGCCAGAACCCTTCCGTGGGAGGTCCCCTTCTTCAGTTCCAGTCCGAGCCCTCCGGCGATTTCAATGGCTTTCGAGGGATCCTTCAAAATCACCGGATCGAGCCCTCCGATCTCCAGGAGAGAATCCCTGAAACGCATCCTCCTCCAGGGCGGGTTAAAATCGATTTCCTTTCCCTGGCAGGGAAGACGGAATCTTCCGTGAATCTCTTTGACCATGGAGCAGAGGAGCTCCTCGGTGATCTCCATCATTTCGATATAGGTGGCATAACTCTGGTAAAATTCGAGCATGGTAAATTCCGGATTATGAAGCGTGGAGATCCCCTCGTTGCGGAAACTCCGGTTGATCTCGAAGATCCTCTCGAACCCGCCGATCACAAGCCGTTTGAGGTAGAGCTCCGGAGCGACCCTGAGAAAGAGCTCCATGTCGAGAGCGTTGTGATGCGTCCTGAAAGGTTTGGCCGTCGCCCCTCCGGGGATAGTATGGAGCATAGGGGTTTCGACCTCATAGAAGCCCCTGCGGTTAAAGAATTCACGGATCCTCTGGATAACAAGGGCTCGCTTGAGAAAGACCTCTTTGACCTTCGGGTTGGCGATCAGATCGAGATAGCGCCGGCGATACCGAATCTCGATATCGGTGAGGCCATGCCACTTCTCCGGAAGAGGGCGAAGCGATTTTCCCAGGAGACGGAACTTCTGAACCAGGAGGGTGAGCTCCCCTGTCTTCGTCCGGAAAACGTTCCCTTCCAATCCTATGAAATCTCCGATGTCAAATCTTTTAAAGAAACGGAAGGATTCTTCACCGACGACCTCTTTCTGAAAGTAGGCCTGTATTTTCCCATTCCGATCCATCAACTGAATGAAACTGGCCTTGCCAAAATTCCGGATGGCCACGATCCTTCCCGCGAGGGAGAAGCTCTCTGCGATTGATTTGAGATCCTCTTCGGACATGCGGCCATAGGTCTCCAGGATATCTCCGGAGGTATGGGTCACCTTGAAATCGTTAGGATAGGGATTGAGCCCTTCCTCTCTCAAAGCCTCCAGTTTTCGTATTCTCTGCCGGACCAGTTCGTTCGCTTCATCCATCTCTATTTACCAAAGTCTCCTGATTAAAAATAAAAGTAAGATTGAAGGGTTATCCCGCCCTTTTGAAGATTTCCTAAATTAACCCATTTTCCAAACTCAGTCAAGGTAGATTGGGGGTGAATTGGAGGGAGGAATTTAAAGTCTCCCTTTGTAAAAGGGAGATTTAGAGGGATTTTACCAAACGTGCCTTGTACGCATTTGACGGAGCCCAGGAGGGGAAAGGAGGTTTGGATGGGATTTCTATTATCCGCAGTTGAACCTTGATGTAGCCAGGGGGATCAGGGGAGAATCTTATCGATTACGCCGATAAGATCATAGGAGAGGGCCCGGGTGATCCGGACCTCCACCCAATCGCCGGGGAGGGCCTCCCCTTTCAGAAAGACACAGCCATCGATCTCGGGGGCCTGGGTTTGAATTCTTCCTCTCAGAGTCATTCTCTCGCTATTCGCTTCCTCGACCAGCGCCTCCATTTTTCGCCCCACCATCTTTCGATATTTTTTAAGCGAAATCTTCTTTTGAACCTCCATCAGGATCCTTAACCTTTCTTCTTTCACCTCCTCGGGGACGGGGCTGGAAAGCCTGGAGGCTGGCGTTCCCTCTTCGGGGGAGTATTTGAAGGCTCCGAGGTGATCGAACTGAACCTCTTCAACGAAATGGAGAAGGGCTTTGAACTGGCTTTCACTCTCTCCCGGGAATCCGACGATGAGGGAGGTCCGAAGAGCCATCTCCGGAACAGAGGATCGAATCTTCTGGATGAGGTCCCGGATCTCTTTTCCTTTAGATCTGCGGCCCATCCGCCTGAGGATTTTGTCATCGATGTGCTGGATGGGAAGATCGAGATAGGGGCAGATTTTTCCCTCCTGTCCGATGAGCTGAAGGAGGCTCTCCGTGAAACGGGCCGGATTCGGGTAAGCATAGAGGATCCGGATCCACCGAAGCCCCTCCACTCTGACCAGGTCTTTGAGAAGGTTTTCAAGGGTGGCTCCACCCCGGAGGTCTTCTCCGTAGGCAGTCGTATCCTGTGCGATGAGGATCAACTCCTTTACGCCCTGATATGCCAGCTTCTCCGCCTCTTTCAGGATGGAACGAATCGTTCTGCTCCGGTAGGGTCCCCTGATCTTCGGGACGGTGCAGAAGGTGCAGGTCCTGGAGCAGCCCTCTGCAATCTTCAGATAAGCGGTATAGGCAGGAGTGGAGAGGATCCGTGGCGTCTTTTCGTTATAGAGAAAGGTCTGCCCGGAAAGAAAACTCTTTCTCTTTCCTCCCCGTGAGATGAGCCGCGGAATCTTATGAAAAGATCCTGTGCCGACGAAGAGGTCCACCTCCGGCAGCTCCTTCTCCAGAATCCTGCCGTATCGCTGGGGAAGGCAGCCGGAGACAATGAGAAGGCGACAGCGGCCCTCTCTCTTATAAGGGGTGAGCTGAAGGATCGTCTCAATCGCTTCCTGTACGGCATCCTTAATAAAGGAGCAGGTATTGACGATGATGACATCTCCCTTTGAAGGATCGGTGGTGAGAGCATACCCCTCTTTTGAAAGGAGGCCGAGGGTCACTTCGGAATCGACCAGATTCTTCGGACACCCCAGGCTGACGAGACAGACGGTTTCTTTCATGGCATTTTATTATACCTTACAGATGTCCGATGTCCAATTGACTTTAATCAATCCTTGTTTTGTTCTTTGAAAAGTTGCAGAATTTATGATAACGAATAATGCGAATGATATCGAATTTTACGAACAAGACCGAATTCCATACCAGCCCTTCGATTTCTTAGCAGTCGTTCGTTTCATTCGCTTAGGAGATTTTCAATGGGGCTTATCCAGAAACAGTATGAATCTTTAAGAAAGAAGGTCAAAAAGTCCGAACTGGAGAATCAGAGGCGCGCCTTCAAAGAGACTCGGGCCCGTCAGAAGCAGAATCTCCACCTCCTTGGCGATCTTCAAAAGATGAAAGAAGAGGTGAAGCGAATTCGCTCTGTGTCTCTGGGAAACCGGGATCTTCTTGAGGAGGCGATTGCCCATCTCGAGAAGAACCGGTTCAAAGTCCTTCGGGCGAAAGATGGAGAAGAGGCCTGCGCCATCTTCCTGAAGGAGATCGGGGAGGAGAGGCTCGTTGTCAAATCGAAGTCCAATCTCTCCAAAGAGATCGGGCTCACCCCTTTCCTCATCCGGCATGGAATCGAGGTCATTGAAACCGATATCGGTGACCGGATCATTCAGCTTGCAGGGGGGCGGTCCTCCCATTACACCGGGCCGATTGTCCACCTCTCACGGTATGAGGTGGCCGAAATCCTCTCCGAACATTTGAAGAGAAAGGTCCCTCCTGTTCCGGAAGAGGAGATGCAGGCGGTCAGGGAGGATATTGAATCCTATCTCCAGGGGGCCAGGGTCGGCATCACGGGCGTCAATGCGATCGCTGCAAGAGAAGGGGCCGTCCTGATCATTCATAACGAGGGAAATGTCACACGGGTGCGAACGAGATCGAAGCATCTCATCATCGCTTCCATCGACAAGATTTATCCGGATATGAACGATGCCATGAGGATGGCAAAGCTTGAGACCTATCTGGCCACAGGCTCCATCTTCCCTTCTTTCATTGACATCATCGGAGGAAGGTCCAAATCTTCGGATGTGGAGAAGATCCCTTTTTATGGCATGCATGAGCCGAATGAACTGGTGATTGTCCTCCTCGATCATGGAAGGAGCCGGATACTGGAGGAGACGAAAGACTTCTCCGACCTCCTCCACTGCATCGGATGCGGCAACTGTCTTCTCGATTGCCCCACCTATAATTCGATCGGCCCCTCCTTCGGGGCGGACGGGATGTTAGGCGGAAGGGGGGTGGCTCTCTCATCTCTGATTCATGACATGAGGAAGGGAGTGGAGGATGGACTCTTTCTCTGCACCACCTGCGGCCTCTGCGGGGAGGTCTGTCCGGTCGGGATCGATGCTGGAAAGAGACTGAAAGACCTGAGGAAATCGAGCCTCAAAAGTCCAGAGGTCTCTTCCGACCTCGAAGAGGTGACTCAACTCCAGGCCACCATCGATCGATTTGGAACGCCCTATGGTGAGATGGAAAGGGCTCAATTCCAGTCGCTTAAGAGGTCATCCCCTGTCGTCCTCTATATCGGCTGTGTGGGATTGACGACAGAGGTTGAAACCACCGTTCGGGTGATCGAGCTTCTCCAGCGATTGGACGTCGATTTTACGGTGATCGATGAGGTTTGCTGTGAGGCGGTGAAGGGAGATACGGGATCCAGCCCCAATCCGGAGCGGATCCGGCAAAACATTGAGAGAATAAAAGGGACAGGCGGCCGTGAGGTTCTCTTCCCCTGTCCCACCTGTCTAAAAACTTTCCTGGAATATGATGAAAAAGACCCCACCGGACTCGTCTTCGAATCACTTCTTTCTTATCTGAATCAACATTTCTCTTTCACTTCTTCAGAGGGTGATTCCGAAACGGTGACTTACCACGACCCCTGCCACCTCGGAAGAGGACTCGGCTCCTTCGATGGGGCGAGAGAACTGTTAAGAAGCGCTGGAAGCCATTTTGTCGAGATGGAGCATCACCACCGGGAATCGCTCTGCTGCGGAGCAGGAGGAGGGGTGAGGAGATTCTACCCAAAATTCTCAAGGGATATCGCCCGCAGAAGGGTGAAGGAAGCAGAGGAGGTGAAGGCGGAGATCCTTCTCACCGATTGCCTCTCCTGCAAACATAACCTGAAGCAGGGCGTTCCCTTTGATGGAAAAACAGAAGTGATGCTCACTCCGGAGTATCTTCTGAAAGGAATCCAGACCGGAAAGATACGGTTCTCACCAAAATAACCCACCCCAAACAATCAGAGTCAAAAATGAAATAAATGTTTTCGCAACCTTTAGGTTGCGTGATTTTACCTGCCCGCCGGACAAGTTCTTTGGCAGGCGGGTCGGAAACAATTTCTCACCCAAAGGGTGAGAGGAAACCGTAGGCTAAAGCCTTCGCCTACATTAAATTACAAATTACAAAAAGAATCGCTCAATTTAGGTTATAATTAAATACTGTCATATCTGGAGGCGGGTGATGTGGAAAAGATCGGCTCTTGTTGCATTCTCCCTTTTTGTCTCGGTTTTTCATCCTGAAGAATTCTATGCTCAAGGGAATAAGGCGGGTGGAATGTCCCCTGCCGCAGTGGTTGTCTCTGAAGTTCAAAGCGGCCTTGTTGCTCCCGAGGCTTCCTTCGTCGGGACCGTCTTTTATCCCGAAGTCTCGGAGGTTGCCGCAGAGGTGAGCGGAAGGATAGAGGTCGTCCATTTTGAAGAAGGACAAAGGGTAAAAAATGGATATGAACTGGTGAGACTGGATGCCGATTTGCTGAAAAAAATTCTTGAAGGAACGATCGCATCTTATGAACAGGTCGTTTCTGACCTTGAAAAGGCGAGAAGTGATTTTAACCGGATGGAGAATCTCTTCAAACGCCAGGTGATACCCGAACAGGTCTTTGACGAGCACCGGTTCAGGGTGAAAGGTCTGGAGAAGAGGGCTGCCTCCCTGATGGCAGAGGTGGAACGACTCAGAATAGAACTTGAGAAGAAGAGGGTCCGGTCTCCCTTTGATGGAATCGTTGTTAAAAAACATGTTGACCGGGGGGAGTGGCTCTCATCAGGTTCCCCTGTGGCAACGGT
>MGQQ01000056.1 GCA_001798855.1 Deltaproteobacteria bacterium RBG_16_49_23
GGTGGATTGGTCAATCTTCGGAAAGAATATGAAGAACATTTCAATCAGTTTGTTTCCCTTTCCAGAGAGATAAAGAGGATCCGGGAAGAGAAGGAGAGAGGGATAAGGGAAAGGGAACTGATGGTTTTCCAGTCGGAGGAGATTGAGGCCTCCGGCATTCAGGCCGAAGAGGAGGAGGCCCTCAAAGAGGAACGAAGGATTCTCAGTCACGCCAGGAAGTTGATGGACTTTGTTAACCAGTCCAATGAATTGCTCTACGAAGGGGAAGGTTCCACCGTTGAGCGGATTCAAACCATCCTTCGCCAGGGAAGCGAGATGGCAATAATTGACCCTTCCCTTTCCCAGGTGATGAGCGGCCTGGAGGCGGCATCGATTCAACTGGAGGAGGTTGCTCTCAGCCTGAGAGATTATTTGAAAAAGATTGAAGTCAACCCAATGAGGCTGGAGGAAGTTGAAAACAGGCTGGAGGAGATCGACCGCCTGAAGAGGAAATATGGTCCAACCATCGAGGAGGTGCTCCAGTTCAAGAGAAAGGTTGAAGAGACGTTGAGTTCTTTTACCTCCAATGAGGAGAGGCTTTCCCAGATGGAGGGTATTCTGGGCTCCCTCCAGGAGGAGATGATTGCCCTGGCAAAGAAGCTTTCATGGGAGAGGAAGAAATTTGCTTCTGAATTGAAGAAATCTGTGGAAAAGGAGCTGGGAGCCCTGGGGATGAAAAAGACTGCTTTTGAGATCCGCATGGAGGAGACCGCTTTCTCTCCGAAAGGAATGAACGAGGTAGAGTTCCTCATCTCCCCGAATGTGGGAGAGGAGGTGAAACCCCTTGCCAAAATTGCCTCCGGAGGGGAACTCTCAAGGATGATGTTAGCCATCAAGAAGATTCTTGCCCGGGTTGGAGGGAGGCAGGTTTTGATCTTCGATGAGGTGGATTCCGGGATCGGCGGAGCCATTGCAGAGGTGGTGGGGAGATCATTGAAAGAGCTTTCCAGACACCATCAGGTCATCTGCGTGACCCATCTTCCCCAGATCGCCTGTTTTGCCGACTCTCACCACAGCGTGAGAAAAGAGGTGAAAGGAAGACGGACAGTTACCGTTGTGGACAGGCTGGACAAGGAAGCGGTTGTGGATGAGATTGCGAGAATGCTCGGGGGATTGAAGGTGACCGACAAGACAAGGGCTCATGCGAAGGAGATGATTGAAAATGCCCAAAAATCGTAAATTCGAAGCACGAAACAATCCTAAATGACCAAATTTCAAATGTTAGAAACAAATAAAAGTTTAAGACATTTGAATTTTGAAAATTCGAATTTGTTTCGCCTGCCTGCGCGAAGCCGCTTCGGCGAAGGCAGGGATTTCGATATTCGGATTTAATAAGGGAGTGATTGCATGATTCGAAAAGCTACCATAAAGGATGTGAAAGAGATTCAGCAGTTGATCAAACAATATTCAAACCGGGGGGAGATCCTCCCCCGATCCCTGGTGGAACTGTATGATCATCTGCGAGACTTCTATGTTTTCCTACAGAACCGCAAAATCGTTGGTATCTGCGCGCTCCATATCTGCTGGGAAGATCTTGCAGAGATACGGTCCCTGGCCGTTGAAGAGGGAGCCCGGAAGAAAGGGATTGGGGCGAAACTGGTCAAATCCTGTTTAAAGGAATCAAAGGCCCTGGGAGCGAAGAGGGTATTTGCTCTCACCTACCGGCCCGATTATTTTGAGAGGTTAAAGTTCAAGGTCGTGGATAAGAACGTTCTTCCCCACAAAATCTGGACGGATTGCCTCAAATGCGTCAAATTCCCGGATTGTGACGAAGTCGCTGTGGTCAAAGAACTGGACTAATCAAATGCGGAGTTCGGAATTCGGATTTCGGAATTTAAATCAAAAAGCTCCAAAGAAATGTGTTAAAAATTCCGCATTCCGCAATCCACATTCCGAATTCATTGTGTCACTTCTCTTCACCCAGGAGGATTCTTAATACCAGGTTGGCCTGATGATGGGCGGCGATACCCACTCTCGGCGCCATCAATCCTGCGCCGGGTTGGGCAGGGGTCTTCTGGTCGCCTACGATATAGATTTTTGAAGAGAAACGTGTCGTTTTGATCTCATTGTTGTCCCCATAGCCGGCCACTCCCGAAGCGGCGACAATATATTTTTCGGGCATCTTTTCGGATACTGCATTGATCAGCATGGCTTTCTCTTCTGCGTGGTCGAATGCCTCGACAATCACCCCCGCCTCTCTAAAAATTCTTTCCACATTATTCCGGTTCAGTCTCTCCTGGAAAACGAGTATGTTCACATAAGGATTGACCCCGGCGATATTCTCCTGAAGGGCTTTTATTTTGGGCATGCCGATCTGGTGGATGAAGTACTGCTGGCGGTTAAGGTTAGATGGTTCAACGACATCGGAGTCAACCAGGATCAGGGTTCCTACGCCAATGCGCGCCAGCGCCATCGCAACGATTGAGCCGAGGCCGCCAAGACCGGCAATTCCCACAACCGATCTTTTGATTTTCCGGTGAACTCCCGGAGTATGCCTTGCCATCATCAGGGATTCGAATTCCTCGGGCGAGGGGGCCTCTCCTCGTTTGATGAGGACAACCTCATCCCCCTGTTTGAGGGGTTGATCCGATTCCATTGGAAAACCATTGAAAATGATCAGGTCGGCATCGGGTTTGAATCGATGTTTCAATTGATAAAGAGTGGCATCAGGCGAAACGGATATTTCTTTTTCATTCACCTTTACCTGAATATTCCTTGGAACGTCATCCCTCATATCATCCTTTAAAAAGGAGCAGCGCCCATCAGTTGAATTTTATAATCGATAATATACCAAATTAAATAAAAATTGAACAGTCTATTTTAGAGCAAAGTAATGCCTCAGTTACGGGTTCAAATAATATAAATATACCTTTATACCCCTCTTTGGCAAAGAGGGGTGGGGGGAGATTTTCCAAATATATTTTTAAAATCCCCCTTTATCCCCCTTTTCCAAAGGGAGATAAAAACCATAACTGAGGCATTACAGAGCAAAGAGGTGATTTGGATTGACTTTTAGAGGTGTTGATGTTAAAAAATTTCACATATTCAATGATGACTATTATATGAAAAAACCTAATCTATCGGGCCGGCCGACGGTTGCCGAGATCGACCTCAAGGCGCTTGCTTTCAATTACCGGCAACTCCGGAAGAGAGTTCCGGGAGGCGCAAAAATATTAGCCGTTGTCAAGGCGGATGCCTATGGTCATGGAGCCCTTCCTGTCTCCCTGAAACTTGAAAAGATGGGAGTCGAATATTTAGGCGTTGCCATTCCCGAAGAAGGAGTGGAGCTAAGAAAGGGAGGAGTGAAAGCTCCCATTCTTATCTTCGGAGGGATTTTTCAGGGGGATGCAGAAGAGATCATCCGGTATGGTCTCACCCCTGTTGTGTTCGATCTCGAATCTTTGAAACTTCTATCAAAAGCCGCAGAGAAGAGGAAAAAGAAGGCGAGGGTTCATATCAAAGTGGATACAGGCATGGGAAGGCTGGGCGTGCCTTTTGAACTCTTCCCCGACTTTTTAAAGGACTTAAAAAAGTATCCCCATATCGAGATCGAAGGCTTCCTTTCTCACTTCTCAATGACAGATGGAGAAGAGAGTTATACTTCCTATCAATGGGAGAAATATCAAGAAGCCCTGGCCATGGTTAGGGAATTCGAAATTTCCAGCCGGTATCTTCACATGGCAAGCAGCGCCACGCTCACAGCCTTTCCTTCCTATGCAGAAAACCTGGTTCGGCCCGGGATCATGCTTTACGGTTCCTATCCTTCCCCGGTGTTCGAAAGATTGATCGAGCTCAAACCCGTCATGACCCTGAAGACCCGCATCCACTTTCTTAAATCGGTTCCCATGGGAGCAAGGATCAGTTACGGAGGCACCTTTGTGACCCGAAGAGAAAGCCTGATTGCTACCCTTCCTGTTGGGTATGCGGATGGATATAGCGCCCGGCTCTCCAATCAGGGGGAGGTGTTAATCCGGGGGAAGAGGGCTCCTGTTGTAGGAAGAGTCTGTATGGATCTCATCATGGCGGATGTGACTGATATCCCTGGCGTTTCAAAGGGAGATGAAGCGATCCTGATAGGGAGACAGGGCCGGGAGCGGATCACAGCGGATGAGATTGCAAGAAAGATCGGTTCAATCCCTTATGAAATCCTATGCCTGATCGGAAAAAGGGTTCCGAGAGTTTATAGGGGGATATGAGGGAGGGATGGATTGATGAGCAGCAGGAGAATCGGAATTGTAGGAACAGGATCCTTTCTTCCGGAGAGGGTTCTAACCAATTTTGACCTTGAGAAAGTCTTAAATACGAATGACGAATGGATTTACCAGAGAACGGGAGTCAGGGAACGAAGAATTGCAGACCCTGACGTCAATACCTCAGATCTTGCAAGGGAAGCCTCCTTGCGGGCCATGGAAATGGCGGAGATATCCGCAAAAGATTTGGAGCTCATCATTCTGGCCACCATTACTCCTGACACGTGTTGTCCTGCTGGCGCCAACTGGTTAGAGGCAAAATTAGGCGCTCAGAGGGCAGTCTCCTTCGATGTTACAGCGGCCTGCTGTGGGTTTGTCTTCGGCCTATCGGTTGCCCAACAATACCTGAAAACTGGAGCGGTTAAGAACGCCCTGGTCGTTGCCTCAGAAGTGATGAGCCGCTGTCAAGATTGGACAGACAGGGAGAATTGCATTCTCTGGGGGGATGGAGCAGGGGCGGTGGTGCTTATGGCGTTTGATTGTTCTAACGATGATCCACTTCAATCTGATCCTAAGAGAGTGATAGGTGAAATCCTTTCAGTTCATATTCATTCTGATGGTGCAAACGGTCAGAACCTCCTCATGCCAGGAGGCGGGTCCAGGACAACCCCCATAAATTATGAGAGCGTCGATAAAAAACTTCATACCTTAAAAATGATCAAGGCCAATGAATCGGTTCGCGTGGCAGTAAAACGGTTTGCGGAGGCGGCTGAAGAGGCGGCTTCCTGCAACGGTGTCGAAATTTCGGATGTGAGATGGGTGATTCCCCATCAAGCCAACCTCCGCATCCTTCAATCGTTGGCAAAACGGCTCAATATCCCCATGGAAAAGGTCTATCTCACGGTTGAAAAATATGGAAACATCTCTTCAGCCACCATTCCCATCGCTCTCGATGAGGCGGTTCGAAACGGATCGATTCAAAAAGGCGACACGATCATCCTCACCGGTTTTGGCGGAGGCCTCACCTGGGCCAGCAGCCTGATTCGGTGGTAATTTAAAAATCAATAATCAATTACCAATGATCAATAGCCAATGAGCAATGATTGAGGATTTTCTTAAGTCACAGATCAAGGGCATGATTCATGAATGAAATCATTGACCAAACATTGAGAATTCTCCGGAGTAAGTCCCTTGACGGGTATGAAATTTTCCTCGAAGAGTCTTCCCATTTTGAAGTGGAGTCGAAAGAGGGGAAGGTGGATACCCTGCAAGCCTCCCGGTCCTGGGGGATGGCCCTCCGGATTTTGAATCAGGGGAGAACAGGGTTTTCTTACAACACTTCTCCTTCCGGGTCGTCTTCGGGGAGCTTCAAGGAAGGGCTGGAGCGGGTCGTTGGGGATGCGGTTGCGAGCGCTGAAGTCACCTCTCCGGACCCCTGTTTCGATTTTGCCCCTGCCCTGAAGGAGTCACCTCCTGCGCCGGCCATTTTCGACGAATCCCTTGCCGGAGTTTCAGAGAAGAGGAAGATCGAAAATGCGAGGATACTGGAAGAAACGACCCGGTCCGTGGACACAGGAAGGATTAAGAAAGTGAGAAAAGCGTCCTACCAGGAGTCAATCTCAAGAGCGACACTGATCAACTCAAACGGACTCCGTTTTTCTTATGATGTGACCTTTGCCTCTGTGAGCGTGATGGCCGTCGCCGAAGAGTCAGGAGAGTCGGAGGTGGGCTGGGATTTTGGTTTCAACCATTTTATCGACAGGATTGATGTGAAGAAGGTCGGAAGAGAGGCCGGAAGAAAAGCATTGGAGAGGCTTGGGGGAAAGCGAATCGACTCCGGGGTCTATCCGGTTCTTCTGGAAAACCATATCGCCTCCGAATTTTTATCCTTGCTGGCTCATTCTTTCCTGTCGGAACAAGTGCAAAAAGGCAAGTCCATCCTTAAGGGGAAAGCAGGCGTGAATTTTTTCTCGCCCCTTCTTTCCATCGTAGATGATGGTCTCGTTACGGAAGGAGCAGCCGCCTCTCCTGTCGATGGAGAAGGAACACCGAGCAAAAGGACGCCAGTCGTGATCAAAGGAGAGATAAAAGGATATTTGTATGACAGGTTCTGGGCCAACCGGGAAAACCTCCAGTCCGGGACATCAGGGGCTGGGTCAACAGGTAACAGCCGGCGGTATAGCATCAAAGCGCCTCCAGGGTTAGGAACTTCAAATTTCTTTATCGAACCGGGAAAGGTTTCCTTTCCATCATTGATCAAAGGTCTTCAGCAGGGCGTTCTCATTGAGGAGGTCATGGGTCTCCATACCGTAGATCCCATTTCAGGCGATTTCTCACTGGGCTGTTCAGGACAATGGGTTGAAAAAGGGGAGAGGGTCCATCCGGTTAAGTCAATCGCCATAGCCGGGAACCTCTACCAGTTCTTTCAGAAGGTGGCCGAAGTTGGAGATGATCTCAGGTTTTTTGGAAAGATCGGCTCACCAAGCCTTCTGATCGACGGTGTCGAAGTTAGCGGAAATTAAAGAGATTTCTAAAAAAAACCTGGAAATCTCTGATTACACCGATTAGGAAAGATTACACAGATGGAGAGAGCGTGGGGTAGTTTTGCAAGCTCTTAAAAAGACTTGACAGGACCCTTCCGAATCTGGTATGAAAGACGGGCGCAAAGGGGAGAAACCTGATTCCCATTTCTGGGTGAAACAAGGGGTGAATATTGGATAAAGATTTTGTCACTATTCTCATCTTCGGGCATAAGACCTCCAAGACCAGGCACCTGAAGATCCAGAAGAAGACGATTAAGATTGGCCTCTATCTCTCGGCTTTTGCCCTTCTCACGGTAACCTTTTTCTTCTGCGACTACATTCAGGTGAAGAAGAAGATGTATGAAATTTCGCAGTTACGTCAACAGACGGAGACCCAGAGATCGCAGATTCATTTTTTCTCCTCAAAAATTGAAGAATTGGAAAAGCAGGTCTCCAAACTGAAGGATTTTGACAAAAGAATCCGGATTATTGCCAATCTGGAAAGAGGTCAGGACCCCACTCCTTTTATGGGTATGGGAGGGCCTTCTTCATCGGATCTGCGCGAGAAGTTAAAAGTGGAGAAGGATGAGAAGGGACTGGTTCATCAGATGAAAGCCGATGTTGAACGTCTTCAAACAGAGGCGACTTCAAGAGAGGCAAGCCTGTCCGAGCTCGAGAAAGTTTTACAGACGAAACAGGAGATATTGGTCCATACTCCTTCCATCTGGCCGGTCCAGGGGTGGGTCACCTCCGATTTCGGGTTCCGTACCAACCCTTTTACGGGATTAACCCAGATGCATGAGGGGATCGATGTTTCCAACCGGACCGGAACGGTTGTGATCGCCCCGGGGCATGGGTTTGTCTCTGATATTGGGAGCGATTTGGTTCACGGAAAATTTGTGGTCATTTCTCATGGATTCGGGATGACGACCCGGTACAGCCATCTCAACCAGGCGCTGGTGAAGATAGGACAGAAAACGAAACGGGGAGATAAGATTGCAGAGGTTGGAATGACGGGGAAGACGACAGGCCCCCATCTCCATTATGAAGTGAGGCTGAATGGCATTCCGGTCAACCCGATGAGATATATTTTAAATTGATGATTACTGATGATGGGAGAAAAGCCCGATAAAGGATTCCTTTATCGGGCTTTTTATTTGCCTGTTGAAACATGTTTCCATCCGTTATATAATGTTTGGAAATTAAAGAAGAAATTGAAGGGGTAATGGTTTCATGTTCGGTTCAATCCTGAAGAAGATTGTCGGAAGCAAGAACGAGAGGGAGTTGAAGAGAATCCAACCCCTTGTTCAACAGATCAATGATCTGGAATCCGGGACCCAGCCTCTGAACGATGACCAGCTCAGGGCAAAGACAGGGGAGTTCAGGGAGAGGATCAACAGGGGAGAGTCTCTGGAGGAGATCCTTACGGAAGGTTTTGCCGTCGTCCGGGAGTCAGCCAGGAGAATCCTCGGGGAGCGGCACTATGATGTCCAGCTGATCGGCGGGATTGTGCTCCACGAAGGAAAGATTTCCGAGATGGCCACCGGGGAGGGAAAGACGCTGGTCGCCACCCTGGCCGCCTATCTGAACAGCTTGAAAGGAGAGGGCGTCCATA
>MGQQ01000057.1:0-5955 GCA_001798855.1 Deltaproteobacteria bacterium RBG_16_49_23
GAGAATCTTCTTCAAGAGCTCAATGCCAAGGTTCTTGTGCTTCATCTCTTTTACATCTTGTAGGAATTCTTCGGAAAGCAATGAAATGTCCGGCTTTTTGATTCCGGCCGCGTCGAAAATATCCACAACTCCCGTTGACTCGACCGCCTGATTCACGATCTGTCGGATAGCGGATTCATAATTCTTTTTATCGCCGTTATCACCGTCGCCTTCAAACTTGAGGAGCCGTGCTCGGACGGACTGGAAGAAGGCAATTTCATCGGTCAAAGCAAGCGCGTCTTCATGGGGGACGGCCAGTGCAAAAAGCTGTGAAAGTGCGATAGACTCCTTGATAAAGCGGTCCTTGCCTTGTTCTCTTGAAAGAATGAATTCTTCGGCTTGAAGGATGATAGAGAGCCGTTCGGAAGTGCCTACACTGAAAAAATGCATGTAATCGAATCCATAAAACATCTGGCGCACGACTTCAATCTTCTCAAGGAGCAACTCAAGGGCTTTGGCCTGTGTCTCCGCCGGATCGCCTTTTCCGCCCGAATTGGAATAGAAGGCAAGGGCATCTTTGAGCGCGTTGCCGATACCGATGTAATCGACGACAAGTCCGCCGGGTTTGTCCATGAAGACTCGGTTTACCCGTGCAATGGCCTGCATGAGGGTGTGCCGTTTCATTAGCTTATCGATGTAGAGCGTATGGAGGCAGGGGACATCAAAGCCCGTCAGCCACATATCCCGCACAATTACCAGCTTCAAAGAGTCCTCCGGGTCCTTCATGCGGTCCGAGAGCAGACGGCGACTTTCCTTATTCGTCCTGTGGCATGCAGGAATCACCAGACTATCCGGATCTTCCGGGTCAAACGCCATTTTATCGGAAGAGGAAGACGTCATGACGACTTTCAGTGTCCCGGTCTTCAAGTCTTCACTGTGCCACTGGGGTCTCAGTGCAATTATTTCCTCGTAAAGAGCGACGGCTATGCGGCGGCTCATGGTGACGATCATCGCCTTACCCTCAAAAACCTCCGCTCGCTTTTCGTAATGGGCAATCAGATCTCGCGCAAGATTCTTCAACCGCACCGGATGGCCGACAATGGCCTCAAGTTTGGTCCATTTTGCCTTCGCCTTCTGGGTTTCGGAAGTGCTGTCATCAGTCATCTCCCTGTCGAGTTCCTCTATCAGTTTCCGGCCCTCTTCCGTTAGGTTGACTTTGGCCAAGCGGCTTTCGTAGTATATCTTTACTGTTGCGCCGTCCTCCACAGCCTGGGCAATATCGTATATATCAATATAATCGCCGAAAACCGCCGGTGTGTTTATGTCGGTGCTCTCTACGGGCGTACCGGTAAACCCGATAAAGGTTGCATTGGGGACAGCGTCCCGCAGATACTTGGCAAACCCGTAAGCAATGCGCTTTCCGTCAACCTTACCACCCTCATCCTTCGTATCAACAAGCTTTGCCTGAAACCCGTATTGGCTGCGATGTGCTTCATCGGCAATAACAATAATGTTGCGGCGCTCGGACAGCAGGTCATATGCTGGACTGTCATTCTCCGGGAAAAACTTCTGAATGGTGGTAAACACAATGCCGCCCGATGCCACTTTGAGAAGGGATTTCAGGTGCTCTCGCGATTCTGCCTGGACCGGAGGCTGGCCGAGCAGGCTTGCTGATGCGGCAAAGGTATCAAAAAGCTGCTGGTCGAGATCGTTCCGGTCCGTAATAACTACGATGGTCGGGTTATCCAGATTATGGATAAGTTTTCCCGCGTAAAACACCATAGAAAGGCTTTTCCCTGAGCCCTGCGTGTGCCATACGACACCGGCCTTGCGGCTGCCTTCCGCGGTTGCGGCAAGACGGGTGCTTCCCACGGCTTTGTTCACTGCGTGGTACTGGTGGTATGCAGCGATCTTTTTCACGGTCTCGATCTGCGTCAGACCGGTTTTGGCATCTATCTTTTTGTCTTTCTCAAAGACAATGAAGTTCCGTATCAAATCAAGAAGCGTTGCCTTGTTCAGCATGCCCCTGATGAGCACTTCGAGCTGGCTTACATGGGGGGAAGATTCTTTTTTGCCGTCAATGGTTTTCCATGTCTGGAACCTGCTGAAGGCAGATGAGATGGTTCCCGCCTTTGCTTCCAAGCCATCAGAGATAACGCAAAAGGCGTTGTAGAAAAAGAGCGATGGAATGACCGTCTTGTAGGTCTGGATCTGATCATAGGCCTTGCGGATGGTAGCGTGCTTGTCCGCCGGATTCTTAAGCTCTATCACCACCAGCGGCAGGCCGTTGACAAAGAGGAGCACATCGGGCCGCTTGCTCTGATTGCGTTCGAGAACGGTAAATTGATTTATAGCAAAGAAAACGTTGTTCTCCGGGTTCTGAAAGTCAACCAGCCAGACCCGTTCACCCCGTTCCTGGCCGTCCTTCTGTATGGTAACGGGAACACCTTCGGCAAGCATTTTTTGAAAGGCTTCGTTCGCGTCAATAAGCTGGGGAGAAAATACGGAAAGAACTGCTTTCAGAGCCTCCTGGCGGGCTGAGACAGGCAAAGTAGGGTTGAGACGGTCGATGGCCTGTTCCAGGGTATGTTTCAGGACAACGTCGCCGTAGGCGGCTCGCTTATCCGGTACGCCGTAGGATGCCACGGGTTCGGCCACCAGGAAATCTTGTGTTGCTTCAGCATCGGGCGCGATGGACGGACCGGGGATGTAGGAAAAGCCCTGCTGTTTGAGTTCGTATAGAGAGAAGACTTCAATTTCGGATTCGGTGAAGGCGGTCATAGTTTCACACTCACTTCGCCGGACATGAGCTTGGGGAGAAGGGTGTCGCGCAGGCGGGAGAGAGTGCGGATTTGACTGACATTTTTTTCAATTTTGTTGAATCCTGATTCGCACCATGTTACGAAATAGTCTAAAATGTCATTAGCTGGTAATTCAATTTCAATATTTTTTAAATCCGTCTGCGTTACGAGCGGTTGAGTGCTCCCGACATTTAGATTTTCAAAATCTATATTCTTTAATAAAAAATACACGGCGTAAAAAAACCTGTCTTCGTTTGGTTTTATTATAAGGACATTATCAGAAATCCACACTTCACGATTGCTGATAAATATTTCCCCAAGCGTTCCTACTCTTCCAGTTAAGATTAGCTTTTCATTCGTGAGGTATTTATCTGTTCTTCCAATTTCGCCATTCGCTCCAATGACAGGATAAAGCCCGTTTTCATTATATTCGATTCTTCTTAAGCCCTTTCCAGTGCTAACGGAAGTAATATCCCCCAGCTTTCCCTTCTTCCACCCCGGATCGGCCCCCTCCACAAACATCTTCCGCCAGAGGGCCTCGGCCATTCCTTCCAGCGTTTTGTTCTGCCGGTGCAGAAGGTCGATCTTGGCAGAAAACGTGAAATACTGTTCACCAATGTATTCCTGCAATTCTCTTTCTGGTAATGGGATCTGAAGCTTATCAAAATCACCCTTCTTAAAATGTGGTATCAAAGACCCAACATGCAGGTTCTCTATTTCACTCTGGATCTCTGCTGATCTCAATGCAGCAAATAGATACTTTGGACTCACTTTCTTATTGTCAGCTCTAATGGCGACCATGTCCTGCGCAATACAAAAATCTACCTTTGGCGGCACGACGCACACACGACCTGGTGTACCTTTCGTTACAAATATAAGATCTCCTGGGAGGGGGTGCCCTCTGAACCAAGTTTTATAAGTTTCGTCAGAGACGTACCGAATGTTTTCATAAACAGGATAAAGATTATCATTCTTAATGCAATTAGTGGCTATAAGCGCAAGGCCGCTTGGTGCGGTCGGACATGTCTTGCCGCGATTATCGACTACATTTGACAGAAGTTCAGAGAAGGGCTTAAAGATTATGTTCCACCTACTCATACCGTCTCCGCATTCAAATACATAAAGGACTGCGGCGGTGTAGCATTAAAGTCTTCACGCAAGCACAATGCTTTTCTGTATTTTGTTACATTCTTTATATGGATGGCATAGCCGTATACTTTATTTGAGAAATACTTAAAAAAATAATCTTCGTTTATACCAGCATATTCCTTTGTTTGTTCCCATAATGCTGCCAATTCGTCGTTAATGATCGCTTCTATCTCGAACTCGCCGATAACTTTCCGCACAGGAGAAGACGCATAAACAACAACGGTTCTCACATCAGGATTCTTAAAAACAGAACGACGGAACTCGTATTTCTTTGTTCCGGAAAATATCATTTCGGCAAATTCCGGTTTAATCGACAACAATACTTTCATCGGTCTTGGTTTCTCTCATTTGTCGCGACTTATGACACGGCTTGCTTCACGGTGTATGATGATATTTGTATCAAACAATGCCTTCACTCCATCACCCCCAGCTTGCATTCCTTCCAGTTACTATTCACTGACAACCCCCGCCAGTCGCTCCAGGAGCTTAAATGCGTCTTTATCAAACTTGGAAAAGGCGAACCATTTTTTACCCAGATCCTTTAAAGATGCGCCAAAATGATAAACGGTTTTGCCGTCAATGATTAAAAATCTATCGTGAGAATTATAAAATTCCTTAATCATGATCGCCGGGTATTGCTCATTATATTTTTTTACATCCAGCGCAAGCTGTTGGGAAATGGTCTTGGTGAGAATGGTAATCTGCACTTTCTTGTTGGCTTTGGAAAGCACAGTTAAAACCCCATCATCAATATAATTATCAATCACAACAATCGATTTCCGGGCGGTGCGAATCAGGTCGGAAACAAATTGATAGGCATCAAAAATCTGCCCGTCGAAAAAAATGCCTTGCCTGGGTTTGATGTCTTTTTCTTCGATGGCATCGAAAACCCTCTTGAATTTCTCATCGGTCTCTACTTTATATTCAATTTGCTTTCTTTCCAGACCATCAAGGCGATGAAATATCTGCGCATTAGCGGAAATAAATTTACGCATCGTAACAAAAGCATTGATGATCTGAATACTTATCTTGATGGCGGTATCACTGTGTAAAACCGCTGAAAGCATAGCAACGCCCTGTTCAGTGAAGGCATAGGGAGCTTTTCGTCTGCCACCCCAACTTGAAGTCACAATTTGTGACTTCAAGTTCATCTCGCCTTTTAAAGTCACAAATTGCGACCTTAGAAAATTACTCTCTTCGACGGTAAGCTGAAAGCTGAATTCTTGAGGAAATCTCTCAATGTTTCTTTTGACTGCCTGATTCAATACCTTCGTCTCAACACCGTAAAGTCTCGCCAAGTCACTATCCAGCATAACCTGGACGTTGCGAATGGCATAAATACAGCTTTGAATGTCGTCATTCTTCATGATTGCATATTCAGCCATTGATCTTCACCTTTCGCAAATTTTCTATAATCAAAGGATAAGACTACCCAGCGACTGTTTTGAAGGTATCGCATTTTTCGATACCATAAACTCAACCTCTTCAACCATCGATATTCACCTTCCACCCCAACTTGAGGTCACAATTTGTGACTTCAAATTGAACTTGCCATTTTTACTCATGCCAGATTCACCTTTTTCAGGTTTTCCAAAATCAGGGCATTGAGCCGCAATTCCTCCTTCATCTGCTCGTCAAGTTCCCCCTTGAGCTTTCCAAACCGTTCCGCAAAATCGAAATCATCCTCATCTTCCGGCAGACCGATATATCGCCCCGGCGTTAGCACGTAATCTTTTTCTCTGATTTCACCGAGCGATACGGATTTACAAAAGCCCGGCACATCCTCGTAATGGTTTGTCTTGTTGTGCCAGTGGTGGTACGTTTCGGTTATTCTGGCAAGGTCTTCATCGGTGAAATCTTTTGTACGGCGATTAATCAGATAACCGAGATTGCGGGCGTCGATAAATAAAACTTTGTCCAGAGGGCCTTCTTTCCTGTGTGGGGTAAGATGACTTTAGTGGACACCAAAGTTGAGTTAAAATACTAAAAACGGAGGTGTCAAAATGGAAAGGATTCCCAAGGCGAT
>MGQQ01000057.1:6053-26554 GCA_001798855.1 Deltaproteobacteria bacterium RBG_16_49_23
CCATGCGTAATTGGCATTGCCGGATGGAGGAATACCATACTTCCAGCGGGCGTCATCTTTTAAGAGATCACCTGACCAGTCGGAATCGTTGAAGGGCGGATTGGCAATGATGAAGTCGGCCTTCAGGTCTTTGTGCGCGTCATTGAGAAACGAGCCTTCATTATTCCATTTGATATTGGAGCTGTCGATCCCGCGAATGGCAAGGTTCATTTTGGCAAGACGCCAGGTGGTCTGGTTGGACTCTTGCCCGTAAATGGAGATCAGGTCGGCAGGATTGAGGCTGACGCCATGGCCTTTCTTTTTATAATGATCCTGGTGGGCGGTAATAAACTTCTCGCTCTGCACAAACATGCCGCCCGAGCCGCAGCAAGGGTCGAAAACGCGGCCTTCGTAGGGTTCCAGCATTTCAACCAGCAATTTGACAACGCTTCTGGGGGTGTAGAACTGTCCGCCCTTTTTCCCCTCGGCAAGGGCGAATTGCCCGAGGAAATATTCATACACATGGCCGAGCACATCCTTGCTTTTTGCCTCTTCGGTGCCGAGGGCAATCGTGCCGACAAGGTCGATCAGACCGCCCAAACTCGCCCGGTCAAGGTTCTGGCGGGCGTAAACCTTGGGAAGAACGCCTTTGAGTGAAGGGTTCCGGCGTTCGATGGCTTCCATGGCCTCGTCCACATAGCCGCCGATATCCACTTTCTTACCGTTGTCGAGAAGAATTTCGGTTTTCTTGGCGTTATCAGAAATGGGTTTCCAGCGTGCGACAGGCGGGACAAAGAAAACCTTTTCAGCGGTGTATTCGTTCGGATCTTCCGGGTCGGCCCCCTCGTATTCGCCTTTGCCGCTGACAAGTTTAGAATGCAGAACCCCAAAGGCATCGGAAATGTATTTAAGGAAAATCAATCCAAGAACCACATGCTTATATTCCGCGGCATCCATGTTTTTTCGTAACTTATCAGCGGCTTGCCAGAGCGTCGCCTCGATGGATTCCTGTTTGTTATTCTTACTGTCTGCTTTCCTGACTTTAGGCATTATGTCTCCGTTTAGAATTTCTGTTTTTGCACCCGCTCGTCCGAAGCGGCTGCTTTTATGGGGTCGCTATTTCTTTTCAGTGCTTGCCCGCATAACGCTCGACTTCAGCGAGAGGCTGCTTTATGGCCGATTCGCTGCAAGCCGTTGTTGGCTGTGTCATCCTTTCTTCAATTCCTTAAGTCCTCGTTGGATAATCTCGTGAAACAGTTTTATCCTGCCCGCAATTTTGTCTTTTGATTCTGTCTTTCTGACTTCGTCAAGACGTCGCTCCTTGACCAAATCCGCAAGACGAGCAATATCAACCGGAAGAAAGATGGGATTGTGAAGTAGTTCTTCATGGCAGTCGTAACAAAAGACCGCTGTCTGACCTTCAACACCCCAAGGGCATTCCTCAAATACTCTATCTCTCTGCGTTCCACGACGATTGTTGGAACGCCCGAAGAATCGCTCAGCAACGAAGTGATGCTTTGATGCATGGGAACGGCCTTCGAGCGTTGGACGAGCATATGTGCCCTGAGTTCTGTGAAGCTCGCACCCGCAAATTGCGCATCTCTCAGTCATTTTCATTCCTCAGCCAACCCAAAAGTTAAGGGGCACGACGGTTTTTTGAGATGCTTTTTAGATACGTGCTTGATGAAGGTTAACATCAATTGTGCTTCCTTTTCTTGTCGCTTCTATCACATCATTTAGCAAATACACCGAGGGACGTAGTTTAATTCTGTCACTTATTTTTCCTTTCAAAAATCTCATCCACCCTCACCCTTCAATTTCTCCGGGGTGCTCTCCTGAAGCCACAGTTTGCCCCGGCAGAGAAATCCATTCGCTGTTGGCCGGGATGTTGCCTCCCATTCGGCTTTTGAATGTCTCAAACCTTTCCCATGGAGGCTCCACACACATTCTTCCAACCAATCCTGCGCCATTTCAGAAACCGTCAGGCGTCAAGCGTAAGGCGCAAGGGGTAACTATTAAAAACTTAAATCGACCATCTCTTTGGGCAGCTTTAAAATCTTCAAGAGATGCAATCGCTGACATGGTTACCTCAAAATATCGCAGAGGGCATCCTCCTACGTCCCGCCTTGGGGGACTGCGGAGGACAGGTAGCGCCTGCCTACGGCAAATAGCTTAGCCTTCGGCGGGTAAACATGGCGTAAATCCTCTATCGCAAAGAGTAACGATGCTTTTATGGCTATTATCATTTCTGCTCCAAAAATTTCCTCGGGGTCAATATCTTCAGATGAAATGGGAGAACTTTAATGTCAAGAAGATCCCTGTCGCCACTGATTAATATATCTGCTTTTGATTCAAAACAACATTCAAGGAGCATGTTGTCTGCCGGATCTCTGCAGATGGATATTTTCTTCCGAGGATGAACAACGATTGTTCTTGTCACAAAGGCAGCTAACCCAGAAATTAATGCTTTCAATTGAGTCTGAGTGAGTTTTTTCTCGTCTTCGAGGATTAAAGGAACTTCACGATATTCTTTCAGAATAGATGGGGAAACATATATATCCGTTTCTGAAAATGCCTTCCTTATAGCTTTCTTCGGGATTCCTCCAAAGGCAAAAGCAGAAACAAGCACTCCTGTATCAATGACTGCTTTATCTCTTTCCTTCGTAGGTCTTTCTCCTTACTGATTTAACAGCGTTATCAATATCCTTCATTGTTAATTTTGTTCCTTTAAATGCTTCTCTAGCAATTTTAAGGGCGGCATCCAGCCTATCCTCAGGAGAAAGTACAGAAAGGATATAATCCTCAGGTTCAATTGTCTTTCTTGCTGGCTTCATTTTTATCACCTCACTTCAATTTTTCATATCATACACTAAAAGGCTCTGTTGTTCCATCTTTTCAATTGTCCTCGCGTGCCTGGCGTCAGAAGCGTGACCTAAATTGAGGGAACGTTGGTTCTAAAACAACTTATCAATTTTAAAGGACTTGGGATCAATCAATCCTAATAGAGTATTTTCCCCCGGAGTCAGTTTTTCACCCAATCTTGAATTCTTTTGCTCCTGTTCCAATTACCCCCCGGAAGTTGAACTATTTATACCAAATGATGGAGTGAGGGGGACGTAGGGTTAAAGACAAATTACTTGTCCCGCTCATCCACCTCCCTCGTCTCCAGTCTCCCTTGTTTCGGCATGTCCCCTCATTGACCCCTTTCTTCAACCCAAAACAAGCATTGTTTCCTTTTGCGCCAACGTGTATGCACGTCAGAGATTATTCGCGGGTGTGAGAGGTGCGGGTGCGGGGTCAGACTTAAGTAAACCCTGTTGTTGCATTAAATTCGGCGCCTGGATTTATCAAACCCTTACCCAGAGAGGAATGGCTGTAAAATCAATGTCGTTCCCTGGATCAATCCAAGAGTGACCTTTGAAAGGTATCCTCAAAAGGGCCTCCGGCCCATAGGGGCCTACGCCCCGGAGGGTGGAAACAGCCTTTTTATGGGGGTATGCAGTTGATTCAACCGCATCTTTATGCAACAACAGGGTAAATAACTATTTTAGCTTACCCGTGACGAACGTCACTACAATCTGGAAAACAATCATTGAAAAACCGTGAATCCTAAGAAAAATTGCCTTGTCCTTTTTGGTTCAACTGCCAAGTTGTTTTAGAATAAGCGTCCCCTCAATTCTGATATCAACCATCATCTCCTGAAGATACCACCACGGGCTGGGTGGGGCGAGTGTTGACGTGGAGGCGAAAAATATCCGGCCGGGAATAATGACCGACGACGTCGAAATCATATTTGCCTCTCGGAATTTCGTCCAAATCCAGATCTGCGGTCAGAATACAGGGTCGTTCAAAATTTGGACCGGCCAAGATCTGGCCCAGGGGGCCGATGATGCAACTCCCGCCGCGCATCAGAACGGTAGCCGGGTCGTTCCCCTGGGCGGCAGCATAGTCCTCCGGACAATCGGCCCGGGTGAGATACTGGCAGCAGCTGAGGACGAAGCAGCGTCCTTCCAGGGCGATGTGGCGCATTGAAGAAAGCCAGGTGTCCCGGGAGTCGGCCGTTGGGGCACAGTAGAGCTGAACCCCTTGAGCGAACATATGCATGCGAAGCATGGGCATATAGTTTTCCCAGCAAATGACACTTCCGATCTTTCCGAGAGGGGTATTAAATACGGGCAGGGTCGAGCCATCGCCAAATCCCCACACCAGACGCTCCATGGCTGTGGGCATCAGCTTTCGATGCTTTCCCATGAATCCTCCATCCGGGGAAAAGAAAAGGACCGTACAATAAAGTGTTCCGCCGTCGCGCTCGATGACCCCGATGACCAGAAAAACCCGGGCCTCCCGTGCAGCCTTCCCGAGGGCCTCGCAAGCCGGACCGGGCACCTCCACAGCGCTTTCATAATAACGCCTGAAATCCTCACGCCCTTCCGGCGTCCGGGAGCCAATCCGGGCTCCGAAGTCCAGACCTGAGGGATACGCTGAGACAAACGCCTCAGGCATGACCACCAGTCTCGCTCCTTCCCTGGCCGCTTGGTCCACTAAGGAGTGAACTTTTTCAAGGGTGGCTTTCCGATTAAAAACAACCGGACTATCCTGGATGACTGCAGCACGGACCATACTCATCTTCCGTCCCCCCTTAGCTTCCATGGGATTTTATTCCATAAGAGAATATACTCGGCAGGCTGTATCCGTCAAGTGGTTTGAAGTCTTATCACTTCAGAATCCTCTGCCCTTGGAGTAACCTCGGAAACTGCGATTACGTCATGACCATCTGCTCGAAGAGCCTGAACGACAGCAAAGTCGCAGCTTTCGTCAGCAAGAAAGCGCATGGCTTACTTCCTGGCCACTCTTTTGGTTGAGCTTAGGGTGATGGTCTCTTCATGGGCCAATGTATCGGCAGCATATCGAATGGCAGCCTGGATATCCTCCCGGGTTAGTCTCGGATAGGTTTCCATTAGGTCTTCCTCGCCTGCTCCTTCGCTAAGTTTCCGGAGGATAAGTTCCACGGTTAGGCGCGTCCCACAAATCACCGGTTTCCCCATCATTACCTTGGGATTGATCTCAATTCGATCGGTAAGGGTCATAACAAACCTCCACTTTCTCTCAAAATAACGACGAGAAGATCCCTCTTATAGAAGTATGATACAAAAGAGAGAGGTCATTGGCAAGCTTTAAGAAGTCGCCAGCCCACGTTGCCGGCCAGTCAGGCCCCAGGGCCTAGATTTGAGCTTCGAACCCTGCCACACTTGACTGAATAATTTAGTCAGTCGTTACGGCCTCTCTTTGATACCATACCCTCTATAGTCTTACAATTACCTATTACCTAAATTGAGCGATTTATTATTTTCAATGTAGCCGCAGCCTTTAGGTTGCGTGATTTTACCTGCCCGCCGAACCTGCCTTCTCCGAAACGCTTCGTGCAGGCAGGCAAGTTCTTTGGCAGGCGGGTCGGAAATAATCTCTCACCCAACGGGTGAGAAAAAAACGCAGGCTAAAGCCTTCGCCTACAAAAATTTTCAAAAAGAATCGCTCAATTTAGGTATTACTTAGGCCCAATTTCTTATCAAAGATCATGTGATACAAAATCGGTCAGATCTTTTTCCCTCAGCACTCTTCTTTTCCACGTTTCAAGAGAAGGAATGATATGAGGCAGGAGTCGCATGGAATAATAAGGCGGAAGTAATGGCAGACCGATCAGATCTCCAAAGATGACCAGCACGAAGAGGTTATCCTGTTGCCATGCTTCTGACGAGTTTAAGGGTTATCGTCTTCCATCCTGCGATTACCACTTTTTTTACCGTTCATATTGAATGGTTTTTGATCGGGTATCCTATCCAATAACTCCCTAAGAACGGGCCGTATGTAGATTGGGTCGAGATCGAAGTGCTTCAATGCCGTCGCCAAGGTCTTAATCCTATCCATCGTCGTTGCCTTGGAATTGATTATCAATACATACTCTCCTCTTAACAAGCACAGACCTCCTACCACCTTAACTAAATCTTCATCTTGCTTTATGGGTTCACGACGAATCTGTATGCCAAACCTTCTTATTAATTCCTCAAGCTGGTCTATGATGGAATTCTCGTCCATGCTGCTTGACGATCGCGGGGTGTAGTTGAGTTCTGTCACTTATTTTCCTTTCAGAAATCTCATCCATCCTCACTTTTTAATTGTTCTGGCGTGCGCTTACCTGTTAAATTATAAATTGCGGATTTCGGAGCGCCGATAGCGGAATGAATTCCGAAATCCCAATTCCGCAATCTAAAATTTTATTTAGAGACAGTCCACTTCCCTTTCAGTCGATGGAGGGGAAATTGATGGAGGTAGGGGACAAAGGCTAAGCTGACCTCCCCCTGTTCCAGAACCTTTCCCAGAATCTCTTCGATCTCTTTCTGCGGAGCCAGGTCATAACCCACAGCCTCATTGCTCTTCCAGTCGAGGATCCAGATTTTCATCAACACCCTGGAGGGATCCCCCACGGATTTGACCGCCTTTCGGGCGGCTTCGGCCATCAGGTCTATCGACTCTTTTAATTCGATACCCCTGCCTTTCATCGCCTGACGATGATAGGCCATGATGGCATAGTAGTCGAACCCCTTCTCCAGGGCCTCCGGCAGGGTCTGTGAGAACCAGGCAACGCCATTGGTATCGTTCAGTACGGCTTCAAAATAGAGATTGATCGCAAATTGCAACTTCGGATTCGACTCCTTCGCCGCATTCATCAGTTGCTTGGCCACGTTCATTAACCAGCCGTTCTTCCAGTTTGCCCAGTTCCAGAAACGATCGGAATAACTCTTGACAAAATATCTCCCCGACTCCGATTTATAAGGGTCGATATAGAAGATATCCGGATGGGGAGAATACCCGAAATCTTTTAAAAAGGCTTTGTTAGCCTCGACGCTGAAGTCTTCGTTGTGCCGGAGGATCAGATCATCCTGAAACAGGATACCGTCAATGGGATAACGGCCAAGGTCACGCAAGAGTCCCTCGAGGCGCTTCAGGACGTCGGGATGAAACAGGTTCAATCCCCTTCCGATCTCCATCTTCTTTGTTTCGAAATTGTAGCTCCAGGATCGATACTCAGGATGCTTTTCGACCCCGTAGGTCGCATGACGCGTGGTCATCCAGGCAAAGAGCTCGAGGCCATGACGATGGACGATCTCCGCTATCTGTCCTAATATATCATCGACGACCAGGGCATGCTCGGTCTTGAAAAAAACTCCTTCTTCATGACGGGCCTTCGCAAATTTATACATCCGGTCTCCTTTATTCTGAAAGACCCTGAAGATGAGCGTGTCCACGCCTGCATCTTTCAACTCCTTGATCCTTTTTTCCACTTCGACAAGGTTCTTTCCGTCTAAATATGAAACCTGCGCGCAGACTCGCCTCTTCACCTTTTGGATCTCCGGAACGCCCCCTACTGCAGGTCTCTCTGCAGAAACCTTCGTTTCTTCCTTGAAGGAAACCTTTACTCCTTCCTTCTTCGTCTCCTCCGGAACCATTGCCTTTATTATCTCTACCGGAGCAGGTTTCACTTCCACTACTGTTCCGCCGATCTCCCTCTTCGGCCTCAATCTTTCTCTGGCCACCCTCAATCCCTGCTCCGATTCTTTCGCGCGCTCTCCCCCCGGATAAACCTTCAGATAGTACTCGAATTTCTCAATTGCCTCCTCATAACTTTCCATCTTCAGAAAGCATTGCCCCATCATATAGTGGGAATAGGAGATTAATCGGCTCGTTGGAAAGGACTGGACCAATTTTGAAAACCCATCGACCGCTTCCTGATATCTGCCCTTATAATAGAGGTCCATAGCGGAATCATAAACCTCTCCTGAGCCTGCGGGCTTCCCCTGCCCCCGGACAAGAGAGATAGATAAAAAAATGGATGCAATCAAAAAGACTCCGATGGCCAATCTCCTCATAAAAACCTCCTATCAAAACTTATTTAAAATTGCAAAATGAACAATTAGCATAGCATTTTAAATTTATCAATTTTGTTGATGTCGTAAAAAGTCTGAAAAGCCTATTATCTGTCATTCCTGCGCAAGCAGGAATCCAGTATTTTCAGGTAGTTAGAATTTCCTGGATTCCCGTTTCCACGCCTGCGCGCTGAAGCGCTACGGCGCGCAAGCACGGGAATGACGACTTTTTACGATTCCATCAATTTTGTATTAATTTAGCGGTTTGAAATAAACCTTTTAAAATCCCTCCCCTGCCTTCGCCGAAGCGGCTTCGCGCAGGCAGGCCACCTCCCTTTGCCCCGTCGTCTACGGGGATAAAGAGGCCAAAGGGAGGTGTAACCCCCCTTTCTCCCCCCTTAAAATAAGGGGGGGATGGGGGGGTCATGGTGAAGGGGGATTAGATAATTTTTTTTTCAAAGAGCTAAAGTGGTTTCTCAATTTTTAATGCTAATTTTGCCACGCTATGGCGTGGCTAATTTTGCAATGATTATTAAAAAAGCTTTTCGATGGCTTCCCCAACGGTCCTCACGCCAATCAATTCAATCCCTTTCACCCCTTTGATCTTTTCCTGATTCGGTTTGGGCAGAAGGACCCGTTTAAATCCCAATCTTGCAGCTTCCTTCACTCTGACCTCCGGTTGGCTCACTCCCCTCACCTCGCCTCCCAGTCCCACTTCTCCGAAAACGACCATTTCAGGATCAATCACTTTATCCCGGAAACTTGACGAAATGGCAGCGATCATACCCAGATCAGCGCCAGGTTCCTCCACCTTTATCCCCCCGGCGATGTTCAGAAAAATATCGTGGTTGAACAGGTGGACTCCCAGTCTCTTTTCCATCACGGCCACCAGAAGCGAAACCCGTTGGCCATCCACTCCCTGAGCCATTCTCCGGGGAACACCCAGGTTGGTGGGAACAACCAGGGCCTGAAGCTCGATGAGAATAGGCCTTGAGCCTTCGATGCTCGGCATGACCGCTGAACCGGAAGCCGTCTGGGTCCTCTCGGAAAGAAAGAACTCAGAAGGACTGAGCACCTCCACCAGTCCTGAATCCTTCATCTCAAAAACCCCAATCTCGTTGGTGGAACCGAAACGGTTTTTAACTGCTCTCAGGATTCGGAAGGCATGATTGGCTTCCCCTTCGATATAGAGAACAGTGTCCACCATGTGTTCCAGTACTTTTGGCCCTGCGATAAAACCCTCCTTGGTCACATGACCCACAAGAAAGATGGGGATGGAAAGATGCTTCGCCAGATAAAGCAATTTGCTGGCTGCCTCTCTCACCTGACTGATCGATCCCGGTGTGGATGGGAGGTCAGAGGAATAGATCGTCTGGATGGAATCAATCACCACGGTTGAAGGCCTGAGCGTCTGAATATCCTGGAGGATCTTCTCCAGGGATGTCTCCGAGACCACGAACAGGTGATCCGAAGAAACCCCTAACCGGTCTGCTCTCATCTTGGTCTGCTGGAGGGACTCCTCTCCGGATACATAAAGGACCTTTTTTCTTGTGGAGGCCAGACAGCACATCATCTGAAGAAGAAGGGTTGATTTGCCGATCCCTGGATCACCTCCGACCAGGATCACCGATCCAAAAACAATCCCTCCACCCAGGACCCGATCGAATTCTCCGATACCGGTCTGAAATCTGCCTTTCTCCTCGCCAACAATCTCGGTGATGGCCGTTGGAACTGTCACGGCCTCAAAACCGAGCAGGTCTCGCTCGGAAACTTTCTCATCGACGATTCGTTCCTCGACAAAGGTGTTCCAATTCTGACATCCAGGGCATCTGCCCAGCCATTTCGGGGCCTGATACCCGCAGGATTGACAAACAAATTGGGTTTTAGCTTTGGCCATAAGATGATTTGACTTGTTGAAAAAATAACTTTCGTAAATCCCTCCCAACCTCCCTTTTCCAAAGCCTGCCTGCGCGAAGCGCTTTGGCGAAGGCAGGGGAGGAGTAATTATCCCCCTTTGCAAAAGGGGGATCGAGGGGGATTTATAAGAATTTGAATTGAGGGCATTTTAGCAGAAAGGGGGGTTGAGGTCAAAGGGATACTTAGGGATACTGGGAGTACAAATCAATACCGGAACAGGGCTGCTCCCCAGGTTAAGCCGGCGCCAAAAGAGTTGACCAGGATGAGGTCGCCTTTTCGGATCCGGCCACTTCGAACCGCTTCGTCGAAGGCAACCGGGATGGAGGCGGCAGAGGTGTTGCCATACTTATGGACGGTGATGATCACTTTTTCTGTTGGAATCCCCAACCGTTCCGCCACAACCTCCATAATCCGGATATTGGCCTGGTGGGGGATGAACCAGTCTATTTCGCCACTCGTAATTCCCTGTTGTGCCATGATCTTATTGGCCGAATCGACCAGAGTGCGGACCGCATGTTTGAAAACCTCGTTGCCTTGCATCTTCAAATACTGAAGACCCTCATTCAGCATTTCATGAGAAGCAGGAATTCGCGACCCTCCGCCGGGCACATGGATCAGACGCCAAAGATCTCCATCGGACTCGATATCCATAGATAGGATTTCTCCGTCATCCTTTCCATTCGAATGTCCGAGCACAACCGCACCTGCCCCGTCTCCGAATAGGACACAGGTGGAACGGTCTTTGAAATCAATCCGGTTGGAAATGATCTCTCCGCCCACCACCAGGGCCTTGCCATAGGAACCATCCTGCATGAATTTCTGGGCGATGGCCAGCCCATAGATGAATCCCGGACAGGCCGCATTGACATCGAAGGCCACTGCCTTTTTTGCTCCCAGCCTGTGCTGGACAATACAGCCCGCCGATGGGCTGACCATGTCAGCCGTTGAGGTGCCTATGATGATCAGATCGAGTTCCTCGGGAGAAATGCCCGCCATTTGAAGGGCAGATGCAGAGGCGAGAGTGGCAAGGTCAGACATGGCCTGGCCTTTCTCAATCATTCTCCGTTCCTTTATTCCCGTCCGGGTCGTAATCCATTCATCACTTGTATCGATGATCTTTTCAAAATAAGAATTCGGAACAACCCGCTCCGGCGCGCAAGACCCCGTTCCTTTAATGGTTATCTTTTTCAAAAAAATCTATGCCTCCGGAAAGCTTATTTCCCCACCCGGAATGGAGATTCGATTTTATATCCCATTTTAATCAACTTATCCAGTCCTTAAAAATGAACTTTACCGGAGCACATGTCTCTTAAAAAAATCCCATATCACCTCATTGGCGTCAATATCCCTGCTGGTCTTTCCAATGATCCAGGAAGGGAGGTATGGATGACCGCCGGGCCAGGTGTGTCCTCCTCCCTCAATGGCATAGAGAAGGACCTCGTTCCCTCGGCTGCATGGACCATAGCCTTCCCGTCGTACCCGGGTGTCATCCTTTGGGTCTC
This sequence comes from Deltaproteobacteria bacterium RBG_16_49_23, assembly GCA_001798855.1. Lineage (GTDB taxonomy): Bacteria > Desulfobacterota > BSN033 > BSN033 > UBA1163 > RBG-16-49-23. Next base: position 17,374 of record MGQQ01000057.1, read on the forward strand.
TATCCGGTTCATGGGTGATCAGGGGCGATAAAGGACACTGATTCTGGTTTGCCCAGAACCTCATGGATTCAGGAACGGACAGAACCCTCCCAAACTTCCGGCCCCTCCTGAACCCTATCTCTCCGCCCTCCCAGGGCACGAGGGGATCCTCTGTTCCAGGCATCATCAATACGGAAACAGGCCTCTTCGGAGAACAGGATGTGGAGAGGTGTTCTGGTAACTGGATGGCCACCACCCCGATCGCCGCAATTCGATCTGAGAGTTCACAGGCTAAGCGCTGGGAAAACTGTCCGCCATTGGAAATGCCCGCCGCATAGATACGATTGGGGTCAACCTTGGATATTTTGATGAGGTGGTCGATCAGCGTTGATATAAAACCGACATCATCCATGTTTTCTCGATGGGCGCGATAAGCCTCAAGGCCCCGTCCATCGTTCCAGTGTTTCTCAATGCCATCCGGATAGACGACGATAAAACCTTCTCTGTCCGCAATGCGGTTAAATCCGCCGAGAGTCAGCTTCTCCATCCCCTGACCTGTTCCTCCCCCTCCATGAAGGAGAATGACAAGGGGCACGGATCGGGAGGGATCATAGGAAGATGGGGTATGCAACTGATAAGTTCGTTCTAACCCGTCAACATGGATGGATCGGGTAAGTTCTCTGTCGAGTGAGTTTTGGGCGGTGGCTGTTCTTGAAGAAAAAAGCAATAAAATAATCAAAACCCCTGATACCCGGCTTAAGATCCTCATCATCCTCTCTCATCCTATATTTTTTAACAAGACATTCCCGGGCGCTTTTTCAACGACTTCGGAGATATTTTTTAAATAGACGGAAATCTCCTCCTCCTGATCGGACTGAGGAACAGTCTCATAGGTGATGCCACGGCGCTCGTAGGTATCGAGAATCTCTTTCACCGTCAGGTTTTCAATCGCCCGCCCGGGTTGAAAGCCGACTTCATTTTTAGCTCCGCTTACTGTTTCAACAACCAGCCCGGCATCGATCCATTCGTGAAGGAGTTGCCGTACAAGCCGTACCGGAATTTCCAGGCGTTCTGAAATCTGTGTGGCGCCTAATGGTTTTTCTCCTTGAGAAAACTTCCGGGTCAGCAGGTGAAATATCTTAAGAGCGAGGAGCCTTTTGGAAGAAAAGCTGGCCCGGGAATAATCCGGGTGAAATCCGAACGTTTCATAATGTTGATTGGCATGAGAAATTTCTGCTCCGAAAAGGACGATCATCCAGCTGGTTTGAAGCATCGCCAAAAAAAGAGGCAGGGCCGCGAAACTGCCGTAAATCGCGCCGTAACCGGCGGCTCCGATCTGAAATTTAATATAAAACCACTGAACGACATGGGTAATCGTCCCTGCGAAGATTCCTCCTATCATGGCTGATTTGAGGGGAATTCTTGTGTTAGGCATGACCAGGTAGAGCATGGTCAACAGAACCCAGATGGACACATAGGGCAACAGGTTCAGCAGAAAAAAGATCACCGGGCTAAAAACTCCAAGAAGGGCGATTCTGTTGATGATCAATTTCACCTGGCTGGCTACAAGGACGGTGGCGCTGCTGGAAATGATCAGGAGAATAGGAGCGAGGATCATGATGGCAAGATAATCGCTAAATTTTCTTACAAGCGTCCTCGATTTTCTCACCTCCCATATGTCATTGAGGGAATCTTCAATTTTACCTAAAATGGATATCACCGTCCAGAAGAGCAACACAACACCAACCCCTGCGATGACCCCCCCTTTGGCCTGATCAAGGAGTCGGTTAGAAAACGTAAGAATCTGGCTTGTGATATCCGCCTGCCAATTTGCCTTATCCGCCATTTGCAGGATCTGTTTTTCGATCATTTTTTCAAGACCAAAACCTTTAGAGATGGCAAAGGCCACGGCAACCACCGGAACGACATTGAGAAGAGAATAATAGGTCAACACGGAAGCCGTCTTTTGACAGTGATCCCTTAAAAATCCTTGGGAGGCCAGGATGATCACGCGCAGATATTTAATAGAAAAAGCTTTTATAGGCGGAAGATCCTTTAATCGGATTTCCCAGAGGCCTGTTTGAATGAAACGGGTGATTTGTGAAAGCATTGTAATTCTCCCTTTTCAGTAAACCCCGTTAGAAATTCCAGCGGGGCATTAAACCCCGTCGGAATTATTTAGAATGTAACCCCGCTGCAGCCGCCGACCCGGAGGGCAAAAGGGGGAAACATTTCTCTTCTTCTCCCTGCCTTGCCTACTTCGAAGGCTTCTTTCTCTGAAAGAGTCTTTTTTCGATCTCTCTGGTCAAATCCGGAACGATCCGCTTGACCATTCCTTCCGTATCGATGGTGACACTCGGTTTCCCGGTTGTCCCTTTTATTTTAAGAGGGAGGACCATCCATCCCTGGTCATCCGTCATGAACTTCATCTGGGTCAACTCCCGGGAAAGGCTTTTACTGAGTTCGGGGGAGATCTTCAGTTCGGCAGGAATATCCAATTTCTGGTCCAATCCCATATATCCTTTTGGGGAAAACTTGAAAAGGGTCGAGCTGATAAACCCCTCCAGAAAAACCTTCTCTTCCTTGATGTCAAAATGGAATGCGCCTTGATCCACATTGGGATTTTTCAGAGCTTGAATGCCGGTGAGGGATGAAATGGCATCGAAGATCTGGGAGCCTTTGATGATCCCTTTACCGAGTTTGAGATCCGCGTCTCCCTTCAGGGTCTCTTGAATCCGGGCGCCGGCAAATTGAATTTTTCCGTTTAAATTCCCTTCGGTGTTGTAAACCTCCCCTCCCGAAAACTGAAGTCCAAGAGGCTCTACTTTCACCACTCCTTGGACATACTGGTAATTCACGCTCAGGTTCTTAATGGTATAATCCTGATATTTCGCCACATCGACCTTCACCTGTCCGGAGGCTTTCAGTTTCTGGTCCATCCCACCTTCAGCCTGTTTGCTAACCTTTCCTTTTTTATCGCCCGGTTCTTTTGAAACGGCCTCTTGGGGGGTTTTCCCCTCTCCTCCTAAACCCATCAACTTCTCGAGATCCAGTTCTTTCGCATGAAGATTGGCTGTAACCTCAGGCGACTTGAGATAATCTTTGACCGTTGCGGTAAGATCGATGCTATCCTTTCCAATCACGGTCTTCAGATTGGCACGGATCGCTCGATCATCCATGTCGATCTTCCCTGTTGTTCTTATTTCAGCTCCCTTTAAAACGACTTTGATTTCCTTGACCGAGATCTGCCCGGATTTCATCCGCGGAGTCCCATCCTGCTCAATTGAGCCCGTAAACTCCATATCGAAGGCTGCCGAAACATCAGGCATTGTTTTCTCTTCATCAACAAACTTGAACTGGACATTTTGAATGAATATCCTGTCCGTTACGATAGAGAGGGGAAGGCCCCGGCCTCCGGGTTCAGAGGGCTTGGGAGGTGCCTGAGAAGCCCTTTCGGTGATGCTGCTGAAGTTATATTTTCCATGCCGGTCCTTCAGGACAGTCACAGAAGGGGAAATCATTTCGATCTTACTGATCACGAGCTGTTTCTGGAGGAGCGGTAAAAGGCGATAGGAGAGAACAAACTCCTTCATCTTAAGGAAATCCCTCTGCCCATCCGTCTCCTTGACGCTCAACCCTTTCGCCACCACCCCTTTGAAGAGGGAGACATGGATCTCCTCTAAGTTGACTTTCCTCCCTGTCAAAGCTTCCGCTCTCGGAAGAATCATCGCCTTCAGCCTCTCTCCGGAGAGAAAGCTTCTAATGAAAATATTGATCCCGATGAAGAGCAGGAGAAATATGCCGAGGATAATGATTCCTATTTTGATCCATTTTTTCATGACTCTCCCTCCTTTTGGAGCATTGTCTAAAAATGGCGAATCCCTCCTCCCCCCCTTTGGAAGAGACTGTGTCGTAAGTCCGTTCATGGTTCGACAGGCTCACCACGACCGGACTACGGCATATTAAAAATCAAATAGTTAGCCGTTCACCCTGAGCGTGTCAAAGGGCGAATGGCTAACTACGACACAGTCTCGAAAGGGGAGGGGGATTTGAGAATTATTTTCTACGTTATCTCCTATTTGCCAAACACCTCTTTAAGCAGATCGGTGACTCGAGCTGCGGGATTGGTGCGAATCTTCTTCTCCTCCTCGCCGAGCACATGAAACAATCCATTGAGCGCCTGGGTCACGACATACTGATCAATGTCAAAGGTCTCCTTTTTCACAAAGGGGATGGACTCATATCGTCCCACCAGATCTTTATATTGACGGGTGACGCCGACTTCGTTCATCGCTTTGTCGACGATTGGCTTAAAGATGACAGTTAGCTTGTCCGAGGTCTTGCCCTGAAAATACTCTGTGGCTGCGGTCTCATGCCCTGAAAAGATTTTCCTCACATCTTCGAAGCTCATCTCACCGATCGCATTCCAGAAGATCTCCTTGGCAAAGGGGGCGGCCTTCTCGGCTGAACGATTCATGCTCAAGACAAAATCATCCACCTGCGTGCCATATCCCACTGTCCGCAACCCCTTCTCCAGGGTCCGGAGTTTCTCAGGCATCAGGATCTTGATCGCCTGGTTCAGAAAGAACCCATCGTTCTTTCCAGTCAAGCTAACTGTGTTTTCCGTACCCACCTTCAGCGCCTCTTTCAATCCCTCGCCGATTTTCGCATCGCTGAGTCCTTTCTGCCCCCCCAATCCAATACCTTTCAATAAACGGTCGAGTTGAGCCGAGGCCGGCTGTGCAATCAGCAGTGCAATCATAACGATTGGAATAATTCGAACGATCATGACTCGACTCCTTTCATAAAGGGCCTTTTACCCCGTTAGAAGTAATGCTCCGTTCGGTTTCGAGTCGCAACGACTGGAATTTCTAACGGGGTTTCTTTTTAAAATTCTACTGCTCTTTAGTGAAGAATTCAACAAATTTTTTAAAAAGAAAAAGCCCTACGGATAGCTAAAGAAGTGCTTCTATGATATATGTTTTTCAATGGAGACCGAGAACAGAAGACTCCTTATTGAAGGGGCAAAGGCTTTTCAAATCGACATGAACAAAAGGATGATGGAGGCCTTTGATCTCTATCTCAGGGAACTGCTCAAATGGAATCAAAAAATTAATCTCACGGCCATCCGGTCAGAAAAGGGGATTGTCCTTAAACATTTCCTCGATTCCCTGTCGGTCTTTCCACATCTCCCCAAGATCTCCTCTCTCCTCGATATCGGCTCAGGCGCAGGTTTTCCCGGAATTCCCTTGAAAATGATCCAGCCCTCTCTGGAGGTCACCCTGATCGATTCAGTCCGCAAGAAGGTTGACTTCCAGAGGCATATCATCAGGACGCTGGGGCTAAAAGGGATTGATGCGATCCACGGCCGAATTCAGGACAAGGAAATCCTAAGGAGTCTTGAAGGCCGGTTCGATGGAACGATCGCGAGAGCCTTCTCCGATCTCAAAACCCTTCTCACCCTGAGCTTCCCTTTTCTGAAAAAGGGAGGAACGCTTTTGGCTATGAGAGGGGAGGAAATAGAACCTCTTTCTCTCACAGAGCAGTCCCGATATCTATTGCAAAAGTCTGTCCAGTTCAACCTCCCTTTCAGCCCAATCAAACGGTCGCTTCTCCTCTTTAAGAAGTTTTAACTTTGGTCTTTTCCTCATTCCCCTTTTTGTGCTATAAAGAGTTTTGATAAAGGTTAGAGGAGCGTTCTCCTTTGGAGAACTTGAGGCAGGAGGCAAAAAGTCTTTGCCTCAAACCTCAAGCGAAAGCGATCCTCAAGTGAAACGCTCCTGGCTACGCTTCCCAATATGGCAAGAGTGATCTGTATTACCAACCAGAAAGGAGGGGTGGGAAAGACGACCACAGCCGTCAATCTTTCCGCCTCCATAGCTGTTGCGGAGAAGAGAGTCTTGCTGATCGACATCGATCCTCAGGGAAACTCAACGAGCGGTATCGGTCTCAGCAAGGAGCAATCCAACGGGACGATCTATGAAGCCCTGCTCAGAGGGTCAGGGCTCCGGGAAACGATCCAGAAGACCTCCCTGACCCACCTGGATGTGGTCATCTCGAATACCGACCTGATCGGCGCCGAAGTGGAGTTGCTTCAGGAGAAAAACCGCGAGAGGAGGCTGGAACAACTGATCAAAGAGGTGGAGCCGGACTATGATTACATCTTCATCGATTGTCCTCCCTCCCTCGGGCTTCTGACCATCAACTCCCTGACAGCAGCCCATTCCGTCCTCATTCCTCTCCAGTGCGAATACTATGCCCTGGAAGGCCTGGGACAATTGCTCAAAACGATCCGCCTGATCAAACAGTCCCTCAATCCGAGACTGGAGATTGAAGGGATCCTGCTCACCATGTTCGATGTCAGGAATAACCTCTCCCACGAGGTGGCCAACGAGGTGAAAAGCCACTTTAAGGATAAGGTGTTCAAGACGGTCATCCCGCGCAACATCCGGCTGAGCGAGGCTCCCAGCCATGGAAAACCCGCTCTCCTGTACGATATTCATTCCAAGGGGGCTGAAAGTTATTTGAACCTGGCCAGAGAGATGATGGGCAATGGAGAAATCAATGGCAATTAAAAGAATGGCATTGGGAAAGGGTCTGGGAGCCCTCATCCCGGAGGTTGAGGAGGCAGAGGAAAGAAGGCTCTTTTATTGCGGGATCGAAGAGATCCGCCCCCATCGGTCTCAACCCCGTAAGCATTTCGACGAATCGAAACTCCTCGAGCTGGCTGAGACCATCAAAGAGAAGGGGATCCTCGACCCCTTGATGGTGAGGAGGATCGACGGGGGTTATGAACTGATCGCAGGAGAGCGCCGCTGGCGGGCCGCCCAGAAGGCCGGGCTGAAGGAAGTCCCTGTGATTTTGAGAGAGGCGGATGACAGGGAAGTCCTGGAAATCTCACTGATCGAAAACCTCCAGAGGGAAGACCTGAACGCCGTTGAAGAGGCTGAAGGCTTGAGAGATCTGATAGAGAAATTTGATATCAGCCATGAAGAAGCGAGCAGGCGGGTTGGAAAGGACCGGACGACGATCACCAATGCCCTCCGCCTTCTCAAGCTTTCCTCTGAAATCAAAAACCACCTCATCCAGAACCGGATCACAGCGGGTCATGCAAGAGCGCTCCTCGGCCTGGAGAACAGAGAGAGGCAGAAAGAGCTCTGTAGCCTGATCATCGAGAAAGGCCTCTCGGTCAGAGAGGCAGAGGCCTGGGTAAAACGATGGTCGGAAAAACCGAAGAAAAAAGCCGGACCCGAAAAAAAGAAGGGAGAACTGGAGAATCAGCTTCAGAGCCTTCAGGACTCATTGAGGCGACACCTGGGAACAAAAGTCCGGATTAAACAAAGAGGAAAAAAGGGGAAGATCGAAATCGAATACTATACCCCCGGAGATCTGGAAAGGATCGTTGAAATCATCCTAAAGAATGCATAGCGCTAAGGGCATAGTGCATAGAGTAGAATTAAAGAAAGAAAGTAACAATTTAGCGGTTTGAAATAGACTTTTAAAAATCCCTCCCCCGCCTTCGCCGAAGCGGCTTCGCGCAGGCAGGCCACCTCCCTTTGCCCTCCGGGCCAGAGGCCTTACGGGCCGGCGGCCAAAGGGAGGACAGACATTTCCCCCTTTTGCCCTCCGGGTCAGAGACCGCTCTGGGTCGGAGACCAAAGGGGGATGAAGGGGGATTAGATACCCTTTTTCAAAAAGCTAAAGTGGTACGAAAGAAAAAATCTCTATGCTCTCTGCGCTATGCTTTAAGTGAAAGGAGTGACCCATGTCAGGAGGCAAAACTCTCTTTGCCAAAGCAGGCCCCAAACCTCCTTCCGTTCCGGAAGAGATCAGCGCCTTTTTGGGAAAAGAGACCTTATTTGAAGGAAAGATGACCTTTCAGGGCGTGTTCCGTCTTGATGGAAGATTTGAGGGAGAGATATTCGAAAGCGGTACACTCATCGTAGGGGAGTCCGCTGTCATCATGGGAAGAATCGGAGTCATCGCAATAATCATCAATGGCCGCGTGGAGGGAGAGGTCACCGCAAAGGAGCGCATTGAGATCCATTCCACAGGCAGATTCTCCGGTACACTGATCACCCCAGTGCTCACTATCAATGAGGGTGGAACCCTTAATGGTTATTGCAAAATGGAAGGGGAAGCCTCCCGGGAAGAAGGACTTCATTCCCATCCTCCCAATATGGACCCTTCTCTTCCTGTTTAGCTGGAAAATAATTTAAACCCATAACATTGAGAATCCATGGGTGGCTTGTTTTTGCATAACATTTCCAAATGGTTATAACGATTCGGTCTCCATTGACACAGGATTTATTCACGGACTTAAATGGTTATTAAAAATTGATTGACAACTTTTTTGCGGTATGTTAAGAAATTCACATTTTATTACTTTCCGATGCCAACCGGCAAAAAAACAGGAAAATATTTTGATAGGGATTTGGTAAGGTATGGAAACCTTGGGCTGGAGATGTTGGTTTCGGTCTTAATCGGAGCAGGAGGAGGATACCTCCTGGACCGTTACCTCCATACCCGTCCATGGCTGATGATCGTTGGTTTTGTCTTTGGAGCGGCAGCCGGTTTTAGAACGCTCTTCAGGCTGATGAACCAGGAAAAGGATAAGAAGGATTGAGATGAATGGTTTGGTTCTGAGCGGGATGGTCGGAATCCTGTTGGCCCTACTCGATTTTTTCGGCTCCATCCTCTATTCATCCAGGATCACCATGGCCTCGAAGGTTACTTCGGTGGCATTGACTCTGGGTGGATTCATTGGCCGGCTGGGAATTCTCAGCCTCATCTTCTACGCTCTTTCTCAGGTGAAGTCCATTCATTTCCAGATCACTCTTCTCTCGTTCGTTCTTTGCTTTACCCTCTGTCTGGTTTTAAAAACGATGTTCTTTTATCGAAAATTGAAATCGGTTCAACGAAAATCCTTAATGGGATAAGGAAGCGAATATGGAAAATATTCATCTCATGGAGCATCTGCAACCTCATATCATTTATCCCCTGAAGATTGCAGGCGTTGATTTCTCCATCAGTAATGCCGTGGTGATGATCTGGATCGCCTCTGCCCTGGTTCTGATCACCCTCACCCTTGCGGGCAGGATGGGGAGATTGGTTCCCAAAGGGCTTCAGAATATGATGGAGTCTCTGGTCGCCTACCTGAAGCAAACGTTCGTTACAGAAATCCTCGGGGAGGAAAATGCAG
>MGQQ01000058.1 GCA_001798855.1 Deltaproteobacteria bacterium RBG_16_49_23
AGATTGGAATTGACCGTGTTATTGCAGAGGTCGTTCCGGAGATGAAAGCTGAGGAGGTCAGGAGACTTCAATCAGAGGGAAAGAAAGTTGGGATGGTGGGGGATGGCATCAATGATGCGCCGGCTCTGGCACAGGCCAATGTAGGGATTGCGATTGGAACAGGAACCGATGTAGCGATGGAGTCCTCAGACATCACTTTGATCGGCGGGGATTTAAGAGGGATCGTGACTGCCATCGCATTAAGTAAGGCGACCATTCGGAATATCAAACAGAACCTCTTCTGGGCCTTTGCCTATAATACCATTCTCATCCCTGTGGCCGCAGGGGTCCTCTTCCCGTTTTTTGGTGTTCTCCTCAACCCCATCTTCGCCGCAGGGGCCATGGCGTTTTCATCGGTCACTGTGGTTTCGAATGCTTTGAGACTTAAGAGGTTTAAACCGCCACTGAACTGATAGATATGGAATGATGGAATAATGGGGAGGAAGAAAACAAGAAAAGATATGCAGTTTTTAGGTCTGATCTTTACCCAACATTCCATTATTCCAACATTCCATTATTCCAAAATTTTCAATATTCCAATAAACTCGAAAGGAGACTTTTATGGGACGATTTTTTGATGACAATTCTTTATCGATTGGCAACACCCCTTTGATAAAAATCAATCAGATGGCGCAGGGACTCAAGGCCACGATTCTCGGAAAGATCGAAGGCCGTAACCCTGCCTATTCCGTTAAATGTAGAATTGGCGCCAGTATGATCTGGGATGCGGAAAAGAAGGGGTTGCTTAAACCAGGGATGGAGATCATTGAACCGACAAGCGGAAATACGGGTATTGCATTGGCTTATGTGGCGGCGGCAAGAGGTTATAAACTGAATGTCACCATGCCCGAGACCATGTCCATGGAAAGGCGAAAAGTCCTTGCTATTCTTGGGGCAAATATCATCCTTACACCCGGAGCCAAGGGAATGAAAGGGACAATCGAAGAGGCAGAGCGGATTGTGGCCTCGAGCCCCAATTACTATATGCCCCAGCAGTTTAAGAATCCTGCCAACCCGGAGATTCATTTCAAAACAACAGGTCCTGAAATATGGGAACAGACAGATGGTGGAATCGACGTGCTCGTTTCGGGCGTAGGAACAGGGGGAACCATTACTGGTGTTTCCCGATATATTAAAGGAGAAAAAAAGAAGAAAATCATCAGCGTTGCCGTCGAACCGGTTGAAAGCCCGGTGATTACACAACGCCTTGCAGGGGAGGAACTCAAACCCGGACCTCATAAGATTCAGGGCATCGGCGCCGGTTTCATCCCGGATACTCTCGACTTGTCTATGGTGGATCGCGTCGAACAGGTCACCAGTCAAGAAGCGATCGAGCATGCAAGGCGACTATCCCGTGAGGAAGGGATCCTCTCGGGTGTCAGTTGTGGCGCTGCCATTGCCGTCGCCTTAAGACTGGCAAAGAGCGGTGAGTTCGATGGAAAGACCATTGTCGTGATCCTGCCCGATTCGGGTGAGCGATACCTTACCGGCCCGCTCTTTGAAGGAGTTTTTGATGAAGCAGGTCTTCCGAGGATATAGAGAATTGAATCAATTAAAATCGTCTTGTGAAATCCCTCCCAACCTCCCTTTGCCAAAGGGAGGAAGAACATTTCCCCCTTTTGACAAAAGGGGATGAAGGGGGATTAGATCAGTTTTTTCAAGGCGCAAACTGTTACAAAGAATTTGGTAGGGGATGGCTATGTTTAGAAAAGCTCTCTTTCTTTTTATCTTCCTGATCTTTTCATCGGGCTCCGTTTTGGCCAATGGTGAACATCCCAAAACCCTGAAACAGGAGACCGATCCAAAGGCGTTTAAAATCTTAAAAGAGAAATCGATCGATCCCAAAACCGGGTTGCCGAAAACACTCGATCCCCATCTTTTTAAAGGCAAAGCAAAGCGAGCCTATCAGGTTGCGCGAGAGATTTCCGAAGTCCTTGCACAGATGCCCTGTTTCTGCGATTGTGATGTCTTTGGTCATGAAAATCTTCTGGACTGTTTTATTGATCAACACGGGGCAGGGTGAGGGATATGCCAGGAGGAGGCCCTCCTGACAAAAAGACTCTATGATAAGAAGATATCCATCGATAAGATCAGGGAGGAGATCATTAGGAAATTCAAGTAACTCAGCCCTTTAGGGCTGATAATCAAGGCTGAAGCCTTGAGTTACGGATTTACAGACTTCGTGGGTTACGTAACTCAACCCTTTAGGGTTGATGTATCAGGGCTAAAGCCCTGAGTTACGTAACTCAACCCTTTAGGGTTGACCCAATAAGAACAAAAGCCCTGAGTTACAAAATCGTGCCTCAATATGGGAATTGATATTGACCAACCTTTTCCTAAAAGACCAAGATTGAAGAGTTTTGACTATACCGGAATTCATGCCTATTTCATCACTATCTTAACAAAAGATCATGCCTTTTATTTTAAAGATGCTGAAGTAGTGGATCAAATCATTAATATTTTAATTGAAACAGCCGGAGAAAAAAGGTTCAAAATTTTAACTTACTGTTTTATGCCGGACCATCTTCATCTCCTGTTAGCTGGAGAGGATGATCAATCTAATCTTAAAAAGTTTTTAAGTCTTTTCAAGCAAAAAAGCGGGTACTGGTTTAAGAAGAATTACAATGAGAATTTATGGCATATCAGTTATTATGATCATATTTTGAGAAAAGAAGAGAGTATAGAAAGTGTCGCTTCCTACATTTTAGAAAATCCAGTCAGGAAAGGTTTAGTTGCTGATTTTAAAGAACATCCTTTTAGCTGGTCTTTTTGGACGGACAAAGCTAAAGCTTTGAGTTACAGATGATAGCGATGTAACTCAGCCCTCCAGGGCTGATACTCAAGGCTAAAGCCTTGAGTTACGGTTTGAGATAGGGTTTGTAACTCAACCCTTCAGGATTGATTATATCAAGGGGGTATTGAAATGTTCCTGGGAAGAATTTCGAAACGACTTTCCATTGGCATCCTGTTACTCATCATCGCTCTTTGGAACGTCCAAGCCTTTGCAATTACTGAAGACGAAAAAAACAATATCACTGTCTATGAGAAGGCGGCCGATGGGGTCGTCAACATCACCAGCATTGCCGTCCAGATGGACTTCTTCTTCAACGTATTTCCGAGTCAGGGGTCGGGTTCGGGCTCCATCATAGACATCAAGGGGCATATCCTGACCAATCATCATGTGGTAGCCAATGCACAGAAACTGGAGGTCACTCTGGCAGATGGCTCGAAGTGGCCTGCCAAATTGATCGGGTCCGACCCGGATAATGACCTGGCCGTCATCAAAATCGACGCTCCGAAGGAGAAACTGAAGGTCATTCCCATAGGGGATTCGAAGAATTTAAGAATCGGTCAGAAAGTTCTCGCCATCGGGAATCCTTTCGGGTTGGAAAGGACATTAACCACAGGGGTGATCAGTTCTCTTGGCCGGACCATTCGATCCGAGGTTGGATTCATGATAGAAGATGTCATTCAGACCGATGCCGCCATCAACCCGGGGAATTCAGGAGGTCCGCTTCTTAACTCCGATGGCGAGATCATCGGAGTCAACAGCGCCATCATCAGCCCATCCGGCGGGAGTGTGGGCATCGGTTTTTCCATCCCTGTCAATACAGCAAAAAAGGTGATTCCCGAGTTGATTGGCAAAGGGTATGTCACCTATCCCTGGATCGGCGCCAATATTCAATCGCTCATCCCGGAGGTTGCAAAGTTCCTGAAGTTAAAGATAGAACGAGGAGCGATGATCGCCGAGGTCGTCAAGGGAGGTCCGGCGGAAAAGGCTGGTTTGAAGGGAGGAAATCAGAGGGTCCAGGTCGGGAATATCATTGTGATGGTGGGTGGCGATATTGTCGTGAAGGCGGATCAGCACGAGGCGAAAACCCATGATGAGCTGATCCGATATATTCGTGAAAAGAAACCCGGGGACACCATCCTCCTCAAAGTGTTTCGGAAGGATAAATTTGAAGACGTGAAAGTCACCCTCGGCGAAAGACCAAGGAAGAGGTAATCAGATGGATGAACTACTTGTTCAGTGGGGTGCCGCCGTCCATAGCCTGCATTCGCCGAAACGCTTTCGTTTGCCAGAGAACTTGTTCGGCGAACAGTTTGTGCAGGCAGTCCAGACTCTGGCGCCGGGCGGATGGCGGGATTACGGCATGGGGCCGGGAATGATGTGGGGAATGGGCTGGATCTTCATGATCATTTTCTGGGGGCTCATTGTCGTTGGTTTGATCTTTCTTATTCGCTGGCTTGTAGGGGTGTCAAAAACAGCAAAACCTGAAGAGTCCGCCTCCGAAATCCTGAAGAAACGCTATGCCCGTGGAGAGATCGACAAGGAAGAATTTGAACAGAAGAAAAAGGATCTTCTATAGTTTTTAATGAGCATCACATTGAATTCTGCTCGAAAATGATTATTTTTATTTCAGGAAAAGAATAAATGTATGTTCAATATATTTTTATTATTTCCCCTTCTATTTCTTTTTGCTTTTATTTCCGGTTGTGCCCCGGCCATTTCTCCGGAACTGAGGGCGAAAGTGGATTCCTCTCTAACCTTCCGGCAAATCCATCAAAACCCGGATGCCTATAAAACCAAACTCGTTCTCTGGGGCGGCGAAATTCTCAATGTCATCCCTCAACATGGAGAAACGTTCATTGAGGTCTTACGAAAACCGTTGGGTTGGAGGGGAAAGCCTAAAAGAGCCGTTGCATTTCAAGGGAAATTTTTGATTCTTGTTAAAGAAAAATCAGATCTTTCCCTTTATAAGAAGGGCACAAGGATTACAGTGGCCGGTGAGATTCTGGGTGAAATTCAGGGAGATAAAATTGAAAACCTTACCGACAAGACTTACCGATATCCCCTTATTTTAAGCAGACAGATACATCTCTGGAAGGACTATTTTTCACCTTATTCAGGTTTACCACCCCCTCGTTCTCCTCATGACCCATATTGGCACGATCCCTTCGAACGGCCATTACGTTTTTAGTCAAATAGATAGATGCTCACCAAATACCTTAAAAAGCATCGATTTTCTCAGGCGCCTGAATTGAGTATATTTTTCTTATCTTTCTTTCTGAACTTTTTCTGGGAAGTGGTCCAAACCTATTTCTACACGATGCGAGATTCTCCTTTTAGCGCCATGCTTTACGGATGGATTCACTGTACTCTGGGGGATGTCGTCATAACCCTCGGGTCATTCTGGTTTATCGGTGTAATGAGGAGTAAACGGAGATGGTTTCTGGATTTGGGCAGAGTGAATTTTATCGGCTTTATTATGGTTGGAATTTTATATTTAGTTTTTAGTGAAACATTGAATGTAAGTATCTGGAAATCCTGGAGTTACAACAAATTAATGCCCATCATCCCATATATTAAAGTGGGCTTAACGCCTTTTCTTCAATGGATAATCGTTCCCCCAGCAGTGATTCTATTGGTGAGACATCATCTCCTGTTAAATCAAGAACTGGTAAGAAAGAAGGAGGGGTCCTGATCAAGATAGCATGATCGGACTGTTCGGAATGAGGGATGGACCAAAGATAAAAAACTTTGCAATGAAAATACAAAAAACATCGTAACTTATCAGGCGCTGGTTCGTCTATGAAATTAAAGAAATTGGTTATTGAAGAGGGGGTCTCATATGGGCGCCATGGCGCTCCGTTTGAGTATCAAGGCCAGGGATATCGTGGCGGATGGCAACACTATTAATGGTCATGCTGACATAAAAGGAAGGAAGTGAGGGAAATGAGAAAATCGCTTTGGCTTTTAAGTCTGTTTTTAAGTGTGATTCTTTTTAGCGTTTCACAAGGATGGGCTCAACCCAAACCAGGGGCAAAACCACCTCTCATAGCGCACGCTTTTGCAGTAGAGAGGGGGCTTTATGGATATATCTGGAAAATCTATATCGAGGCAGAGGATCCGGACGGAGATATGCTCAGGATTGCTTCTCTGGTTGGTCAGGCAGGCTATGGGCGCTATCCAACGGATTGGATCATTCTCAAGCCCCAATACCGAAAGCATTTTAAAGGGTACATTCAATGGAATACCTTCAGTTCAAGAACATCTTTTCTGAGGGAGTGGACACAAATTACCTTCTCCTTTTAATGAAGGAAGTCTCCCAAGGTTGGGATATGTCCATATCGATCTATTTGAACCCACCCAAATGGGAAACGGAGGAGGTAGTAATAGGTAAGTTTAATTTTGAGGACTAAGAATGGAAACCTGGTCCTGATACAAGCTCCGGTGGAGGTCGCTTTGGCGTGGGGGGCCATCATAGATGATGGTCATGACAATAGCGTCCAGAATCGACACACAACACATTATTTCCAAACAAGGGAGGGCTCACAATAAAACGCCTGACATCAGCTATGTTTTTTACGGTCATCTTCTTTTTATGGAATACCACTTTAGTGGTTGCTCAATTTAAAGAGGCAGGGGTGCAAAAATTCGAGACTCCAGTGGATGCCGCTGATTTTACACTGAAGGAGTTAGGCGGAAAGGAGATCTCGTTAAGAGAATTGAGAGGGAAAGCGGTTGTCATAAACTTTTTTACAGTAGACTGACTGGAGTGCCGGAAGGAGTCTCCTTCCTTTGTTAAACTTCATGAAGGGTTTAAAGACAGAGAATTAGTTCTTCTCAAAGTGGCCATTAAAGATAAAGAAAAGGAAGTGAAAAGATATAAAAGTAAGTTCAATATTTCCTCACCCCTTGGAATAGACGACAGGGCACAGGTGGCCAATGCATATGGTGTATGGGCCCATCCAACAACCTTCTTTATTAATCGTGAAGGAAAGATCGTTGGGAGGTCATTTGGAGGAAAGGATTGGACATCCGAGAGTATGAGGAATCTCATTAAGTTTCTTTTGGACACCTGAAATGCCCAGTTTTCTATCACCC
The DNA here is from genome assembly GCA_001798855.1 of Deltaproteobacteria bacterium RBG_16_49_23. Taxonomy (GTDB): domain Bacteria; phylum Desulfobacterota; class BSN033; order BSN033; family UBA1163; genus RBG-16-49-23. Next base: position 6,929 of record MGQQ01000058.1, read on the forward strand.
TTTGCTTTTTTATGCAGCCCATATTCACCTGAAAAGCCTGGGCCAATCAGAATGATTTCCAACCTGCAACAAAACTGCAAAGTCGCTTTTCTTACTTGAAGGCACAGGTCAGATGGCTCCACACAGTTAAGCTGTCTGACCCTTTTTCACCCTTGTTGAGGGCAACGATGAATAGAGAGCTTGAATTCCTTCAATTCACAATTCATAATTAAAATAGTCACTCAATTGTTCTGTGATCGATATAACTTTTGGAAGGAATTCTAATGGAAGCTCAAAAGATCTACCTTGACTTCAACGCAAGCACTCCGATTGCCCCTGAAGTGGCTGAGGCCATGAAACCATTCCTCTCGCAGCACTTTGGGAATCCCTCGAGTCAGCATTGGGCCGGAATTCCAGCCAAGGGGGCTATTGAGCATGCACGGGGACAGGTTGCAGACCTCCTCGGATGCTCTCCCGATGAGATTGTTTTTACAAGTGGAGGAAGTGAATCCAACAACCATGCCATCAAAGGCGTCTTCTTTGCCCTCAGGGAAAAGAGAAACCACATCATCACAACACAGATCGAACATCCTGCCGTGCACAATCCCTGTCGATTTCTTGAAAAACTCGGAGCAAAAGTGACCTATGTTCCTGTGGATCGATATGGAAGGGTCGATCATCAGGATATCCGAAAGGCCTTAACCTCAAGAACAATCCTGATTACGGTGATGCACGCCAATAACGAAGTGGGAACGATGCAGCCCATCGAGGAGATCTCAAAAATTGCGAGAGAGCATGGAGTCATCTTCCATACGGATGCAGCCCAATCCGTGGGTAAGATTAGCACGAAGGTTGATGATTTGGGAGTGGACCTGTTGTCCGTAGCCGGTCATAAACTCTATGCGCCAAAGGGCGTGGGAGCTTTGTATATTCGGGGGAGGACTCCTATTGAACCGCTCATCCATGGCGCAAACCATGAAACGGGCAGAAGGGCTGGAACAGAAAATATCCTTCTCATTGTGGGCCTCGGGAAGGCCTGTGAGATTGCAAAAAAATATTTGACTGACGATACCATTCGAAACCTGAGGGACCGCTTCTGGAAACTCCTTCAAGATCATTTTGGAGATGAAATTTCCCTCAATGGCCATCCCGTCCATCGCCTCCCCAACACCCTTAATATCAGCTTTGTCGGAAAACCAGGAGGAGAGATCTTATCTCGGTTAGATGGGGTAGCTGCCTCTACGGGGGCTGCCTGCCACTCCGGCTCAGTCGAATTATCTCCCGTTTTGAAGGCGATGGGAATCCCTGCGAGAGTGGGAATGGGGGCTATCCGATTCAGTCTCGGTCGGACGACGACCCTACAGGAATTGGAAAGGGTGGTCTACATACTCAAGAATTCAATTCGTCCTTGAGGATGCATCCTGAGCAGATGCCCTTGCAAGCCCAAGAAACGAATTGGGTTCGTCGAGAACCTCGACTGTCTCAGTTTTTAAATGGTACTTCGGGACCCTTTTCACCACCTAACAAACTGGTATATCCAGTGTCGCCCTTTTTGGTGCTGATGCCCATTAGAAGATTCTCTTATTGATAAGGACATGAGCATGAATTCTTAAAAAGAGATACAAGGCCAGGCCCACCCATCACTCGACAACCTTCACGCAATTCTGGCTTCCAAACTCGTTCGGGACACAGTTGCAGCAAGCAGGATCGTTCTCCCAATCGCCGTCCAGGAAAAACCGATACTCATATCTTCCTGGTTTCAAGTAGAGGGTTGTCTTCCATAATCCCTTCTTGTCCTTTTTCATTAGGTTCGAACAGGCATCCCAATTATTAAAGCCCCCTGCTAAATAGACCTCCTGTGCCTCCGGTGCCTGGAATTCGAACAGTACTTTTTTTGTCTGGACCTGCATCTTTGACTTCTTCATTTTTGTCATCTCCTTTCAATCACATATAAATTTATCTTGCCAAAATCCTGGCCCATTCCAATATTCGCAGATCCAGCGGCTTCTTGGTCGAAGCAACTACATCAAGCGGCGTGATTGCGACCTCACCTTTTAAATGTCCCGCCAGCACTCCGTATTCACCGCGTGACAGGCGCTCTGTCGCTGCGGTACCCAACCGGGTAGCTAAAAGGCGGTCGAATGCGGTCGGGGTTCCACCCCGCTGCAGATGGCCGAGGATTGTCGAACGAAGCTCAAACCCGAGTCTTTCACCATTTTCCCTGAAGTAGCGTGTTAACCCTTCGGCATTGTAAAGAGCGCCTTCAGCAACCACTACAATGGCATGGGGTTTACCTCGCTCATAGGCAGCGAGCAGCTCCTTTGCCAGAGCCTCTGGATCCGTTTCCACCTCCGGGATGACCACAGCTTCGGCCCCACCGGCAATCCCGGCCATTAGGGCAAGGTAACCGCAGTTACGTCCCATCACTTCAATCAGAAAAGCCCGCTGGTGAGACGAAGCGGTGACCTTCAGCCGGTCGATAGCCTCGATGGCTATGTTGAGGGCCGTGTCCACTCCGATCGAGAACTCCGACCCATAAAGGTCGTTGTCAACGGTCGAAGCCACACCGACCACCGGGAAATTCATTCGCGACAGCGCCAGAGCGCCGGTCTGCGAGCCATTGCCGCCGATTATTACCAGGCCGTCAATCTGTTGCCGATCAAGTCGGCAAACCGCTTTCTCTTGCCCCTCTTTGGTCTTAAATTCAGGACAGCGGGAACTGCCCAATACTGTCCCCCCTCGCTGAATGATGCCCCCTACCTCTCTGTCGCCGAGGGGGACCATGTTCCCAGCAATGAGTCCAGCATAGCCCTGGCGGATGCCAAAGACCTCCCAGCCCCTGTCCAGACCCGTCCGCACCACAGCCCGGATGGCCGCATTCATTCCAGGGGCATCCCCTCCACTTGTCAATACACCGATACGTTTCATGTTTTCTTTTTTAATTGGGAATCCTCCTTATTAAAAACCATGAGTTAGTGAAGATAAGCATTCAACACCTATTGCTGGACCATCCGCTGAGTATTAAAAAAAGAGGCATTCAAGGCGATGCTGTGCTGCCTAATATCCATCCATCTTTCTCTTTCTTTGTAATACATCGGAAGGATAATATTCTCTAATTTATGATAGATTTCGTGGGCGTCTTGATCGTCGTTTCCCGGTTCCTTTGATCCAATGGACCACCCCGTGACCCCTTCAATATGTCCTTCGATCCACCATCCATCGAGGACGCTTAAGTTAGGGATACCGTTATGCACTGCTTTCATGCCCGATGTGCCCGAGGCCTCCAGGGGTCTTTGAGGCGTTTTGAGCCAAAGGTCAACACCTGATACAAGCACCCTGGCAATTTCCATATCGTAATTAACCAGATAAACAGTCTTGACATCACCTTTAAGTTCATTCGTAATAGCGAATATCTTTTTGATCAATTCCTTTCCGGACCAATCTTTTGGATGCGCCTTTCCGGCAAAAATGAACTGTATCTTACCCGTATCTCTCGAAACGCGTCTAAGTCTTTCGATATCTGAAAATACTAAATCCATCCTTTTATAGGGCGTCGCTCTTCGGGCAAATCCAATCGTAAAGGTATCATAATCCATGCCAACATTCGTTTCCTTATTGACGTAATCAATGAGCAATTTCTTTGATTCAAAATGGGCATCCCAGATCTTCAGCTTTGGAATGCCCAGGGTGTATCTCAATGTAAAAGCATCTACCGCCCACCCCGGAATATACTTGTCGTATAACCTCCTGAAACTGTCGGAAGTCCAGGTATACGAATGAATTCCGTTGGTAATGGAATCGATTGCATATCCCGGAAACATTCCTCTTGAAACTTCGCCGTGCTTTTTAGCAACGCCGTTTACATAATGGCTCAGGTTCAAGGCAAGAAGCGTCATGTTTAGCTCATGATCGCCTCCAAGCATTTTGATAATTTCCATCGGCAAATATTCTCGCAGGACATTTTTAACTAAATCATAGGCAAAGCGATCATGGCCGGCAGAAACGGGGGTATGGGTAGTGAAGACGCACGCTTTCCTGACTCCTTCAAAGTCCCACATGGCCTCCTCATTCTCTTTCCGTTCTCGCAGGAGCTCAAGAACCAAGAGACTGGCATGGCCCTCATTCATATGGTATTTTTTAATCTCGGTGTAGCCCAGCTTTCGGAGCATCCTTATCCCGCCAATCCCCAGGATAATTTCCTGTGCAAGCCTATATTTTTCATCACCCCCATAAAGGTAGGAGGTAAGCCCTCTATCAAAGTCGCTATTTTCCTTTAGATTGGTATCTAAAAAGATGACGGGTAGTGAACACCCGGTTATTCCTGCGATATCATATTGCCAGGCCTTTACCCCCACAGATCTACCCTCAATCTGGACTTCGATCTTCTCTGATAGGGACTTTAAAAAGTCATCGGGATTCCAGAAGACGGGTGATTCAAACTGGTTGCCCTGGCCATCCAATTCTTGGTAGAAATAGCCTTTCTCAAACAAGAGAGTGACCCCCACAACGGGCACTTTTAGATCAGCACACGATCTGAGGGTATCGCCTGCCAGAATTCCGAGACCACCACTATAGGTTGGTATCCGCGAATCGATAGCAATCTCCATAGAAAAATAAGCGATAGTTCTTTCCTTCTCAACGCCTGGGGCAACAATAATACCTGCCAGATGCACATATTTTTCAGGGTCTTTCTCAAATAGATTTTTGCAGAATTCAGAACAAAAATAATAGGCCTGACCATTATGGATAGACTTTAATCCTTCCTCCTTAACCGTCATTCCACATACAGGGTCTTTAGGCATTTATATCTCCTCGAATTAGAAAATATGGCTGGAAGGAAAGTCACCATTTTCTAAGAATATTGGTATCGCTTTGAGAAGAAAATAACGTAAATCCTGTATTTTAAAAAAAAGCTTTATTTCCAGGACTACCTTACTGGGAAGGCCCGATCCAAATAGACAAAATGAAGCCTTTTGCTGAATTCTGGAATAACGATTTCGTCAAAATTTCTACTTCAGGGGTTCGACAGATTCTTTGTTCCATCGGGTCACTTTTCATCTGCACTGTCCTGATGAATTATCATCCACTCATGTCCCATTGTGCTTCCAGCCGCCTGAGCGTAGATTAAAGATTGATGTGATGGGTGGCGGACTGAAGAGTGTTGACCGCCGGAATGGTGGCCATCACCTAAATGCATGCACGCCATAGGGAGCAAAAGCAGGACTGGACCAATAATTTTTGTTTTAAGATTTTGAATCTTCATAAGATTGTCTCCTTTTCTTCCTAAATTAATTTTTTCTGATCGCTCTTTTGAGAGTTTAGATTTTAATCATTATCATCGGAACTTTTTTTCACCGGCTTGAATCTCGATATTCAATATATTTTCTTCTGGAGGAAGAGCACAGACAAATTTTTCATTATAAGCACAGGACGGGTTGTATGCCATGTTGAAATCGATGGTCACCTCATAATCCGGGATTACAATCTCCGCATCTAAGTATCTTCCTCCTGGATAGGTTTCCTTCCCGTTTGTCTTATCTTTAAAAGGAATGAAGAGTGTATCGCTGAGTATCGATTTATACAGTTGAAGGGCACACTCCTTACCATTCAACGAAAATCGGAATTGACCGTATCGAATATATCGTTTTTTCGTCCCTTTGTTCGTCAGGAATGTGGCATAATATTCCGGATCACGTATGTCCAAAACATATCGCTCGATCTTTCCAGCGAACCTGTAATGAAGGTCCACGGGATAGTGGCGAAGATTGCCGAACTTCAGTTTATCTGCCAACTTCAAGGGAGACCTCGGATGGTTCTTGAAAAAATCGTCCCTTTGTTTTCGGAATTCAGTGATCTCAGTCGTGATCTCCGACGCCTCGACTTCATTGGGATGAGGGCTCATGACCTGGAAGGATGAGGTTAAGAATAGCGTAGCTGAAAGTCCTATTAATAAGGGTCTCCCTATTTTCATCCTATCATCTTCCCCGGGAGTGATCTGCTCACAAGTGAACCCTGCCTAACGGGGAATTCCCATGCCTCTGAATGCGCCGCCTCTCCTAAATGAAGTTCATGACCAATACCCCGGCAAGCCCCAAGAAGAGTAACGATGTCAGGAGTCTAATAGTCGATGCCTTTTTCCGGAGAAAGAAGGCCAATTGTTCTGAAGTTACTCCCCAGTATGCCAGCCCAAAGATGGTCAGCAAGGGAATGATAAACATCAAATTGTAAAAAACAAGATAAGAGACAGCGCTTCCTCTAAGTGAAGGAATATTCGTAACAAAGAGAATCGTGGGGAGGTAGACCTGGCCGGTGC
>MGQQ01000059.1:0-7176 GCA_001798855.1 Deltaproteobacteria bacterium RBG_16_49_23
TCACCTGTCGAATCGCAACTGCGGAACCGATATGAAGTTGCAGTTCCAGCGGCTTAACCGAAACCTGGACTGCTTGTCCCTTGGGGTATCGTAAGGGTTCCTCAAGCTTTATAGTTTTTCCGTTTGCTATGCCTTTGTAGATCATTACGTCCACCTCCTTTATGAAGGATACATAAAAATCGATAGAATGGCAACTGCCAAATAGATAGGAGGAAGGGAGTTATTTTTGTAGAGTCAGTAAGCTGTCCAGGACTTCTTTAAACGCGGAAAAAGGCTGGGCTCCACGGATTCGTTTCAGGGCTTTTATCTTAGAAGGGTCCTGCTCCATGACGCCAATGAGGAAGGTGGGCGTTCCTCTTACCCCTGATCTCTGACCGTCTGCCAGGTCTTTGCGAATTTCAGGCTCGTACTTTCCCTTCTCGAGACATTGCTGGAACTCCTGGGGGTTGAGATTGAGACTCTGGGAGTGGCGCAAGAAATCTGCGATCTCCAGGGCATTGGCGTTGGCAAAGAGGAGGTCGTGCATCTCCCAGTACTTTCCCTGATCGCCCGCACACCGGCCTGCCTCAGCGGCCTTGAGCGCTTTTTTATGAATCGATTCGAGAGGGAAATCGAAGAAGAGATATTTGACCTTGCCTGTTGAAACATATTCTTTCTCGATCTGCGGCCACGTCTCACGGACGTGCTTGGCACAGTAAGGTCACTGGTATTCAGAGAATTCAATCAGGACGAGCCTGGCATTCTTATCGCCCTTGAAGGGTCTTCCGGAGATGTCGATCAAAAGGTTATGGGGGTCCTCTTCGATGAGTCCTCGCGCCCGCAATACGCTCTTAATCTCCTGAAGGTCCTTCTGAATGGCCTTCTGAGTCTCTTTCATCTCATCCATTTCCTTCCTGAGGTTTTTGAGCTCATCGGACGTTTGCGGAAAACCGGGCTCCACAAAAAAGAGGGGGAGTAGGGTAAGGCTGAGGCAAATATTCAAAAGGGGCCTTTTCATAATTTATCTCCTGTCAGCGAGGTTACCTCTTATTAACCCTGTTGTTGAATTAAATTCGCCGATAGGGTTCATCAAACACTTACCAATACAATACATGGGCGCCGCCGTTAAATCAATCTCGCCCAATAGACGAACCAAACAGTGACCTTTGGAAGCCCTCAGCAAAGTGGTTGAAATTGCCTTTTTATCGAAGGATGCAGTTGATTCAACATTATTTTTTTGCAACAACTGGGTCAACATTTTCCATGACCTTTTTGTAGAGGGCATTTGTCATCGAATCCGGCTCGGTTTTGAGTCCTGCTTTCAAGGCCTTTTTGCATGCCTCATAGGTTTTTAAGGCTTCACTGTACATCCTTTTATTCGAATAAAGGGTCATCAACCTCTGATAGGATTCCTCTAAAAAGGGGTCCGTTTGAATCGCTTTTTTATGGCAATCGATTGCTTTTCTAAAGGCCCCTTGTTTCTCGAGGAGCTCCCCCATTTTAATGAGCAAGTCCACATATTTTTGTCTGACCTCTTCTCTTTTCATGTCAACAAGGGGAAGGTGGATCTCTTCGGGAAGGAAATCTCCTTTGTAGAGCTCTGCCGCCGCCTGATAGTCGAGAGGGGCCTCTCTGGTCTCGCCTCTTTTTTCTTCGGCCTCTGCCTTTGTGACTAAAGAGAAAAATTGGTCCACATCCACCTCGCAAAGCTCCGGATCGAGAATAACGTTGCCTTCGTGAAGATGGATGTAGGATGAACCAAAGTCTCTGTGAAGGACCGGTTCCAGAGATTTCCGTAATCGTTGAAGGGTGGTTTTGAAATTCTTTTCTGCGATTCCCGGTTTTTCATCAGGCCAGAGGTCATCGGTCAGTATTTCTTTGGAAGCCTTGCTGCCCCTATGGGCGAGGAGGGCCATCAGGAGTTGTTTGGGCTGTTTCCGATCCCACTCCTTTTCCTCAATCAGGGAATCCCCACGATAGATCTTTAATCCTCCCAAGGTCTCGACGCGCAGCCGGGGGGTTTTCGAGAAGTGGATTCTCCTCCGGATCTCCCGGGCTTTCTCGCGGATGGCCGGGTTTTGATGATTCGAGATTTCATCGAGGTCATTGACGACCCAACTGGAAAGACGGGTAGAAAGCAGGTGAGACGAATAGTTGATGGTCCCGGGGACTTGAAGGTTTAATGCCATCAGGCAGATGCGGGCAAGAAAGGGGTTACCCAGAATACGGAAATAGTCATATTTCTTTTCCTCCGCAATCTTGAAGCCCTCCTGGAGGTGAAAGATGGCTTTGTCTTTCCTCTTCTTTTTTAACTGAAGGAGGGATATGATGAAATGGCCCTCTGCTATGGAGGGATAATCGAGGATAGAATTGAAATAGGTCAGGGCCTTTTCACACATTTTTTCACTCTCATCTTTATCCTTAAGGGAGGAGTCCACCAGCCCCTTTAAGAGGCAAACTCTATTGAGTTCATATTTGAACGAGGCCTCTTTTGAAAAAACCTTATGGGCCTGGTCTACAAACTTCTTGGCCATCTCTAAATTATCCTGGTGAAGGTAGATAAAACCCAGTAGACGAAGGGCAAGTCCCTTCATGGTGTTATTTTTCACCGAAAGGGCCAGATTCAAATATTCCTTGCCTGTTTTTTCAGCCTCTGCTAAATTTCCAGCGGCCAGTTCCAGATACCCGGAAATTTCATAGATCCAGGGATTCATACGAATAAAGGCATATTTCCCAATTTCTCGCTTTAATTCTTCCAAAAAGGCATGGGACTCCTGAAAATTCCCCTGACGGTTCGCCAGGACGCAATGGATCATGAGATGGATGGCTTTCAATTCCGGATGCCCTCTTTTTTCGAGCAGCCTCCCCACAACCGTAAGGATTTCTTCGGCGGAAGAGAATGCGCCGACCAAGACGAACCCGAGGGCTTCAAAGTTCAGAGCGCTTGTCTGGAGGTGTGTATCTCCGAACCGTTTCGAGATCAGGTAACCATTATGGCAGAGTGAGATCCCTCTTCGAATATCTCCATGCCCCAGGATGTAACCCGCCCCCAGGCAGTAAGAGAGTGTTCCTTCTTCATAAGGGTGAGTGTTCATCTCAACGGATTGAAGAAGCTTTTCTCCTTCCTCGATCAATTCTTTCACGGAAACGAGGTGTACTCCTGTACTCACAGAGACCACGATGAGCTGGGAAAGAGAGATCATATGTCCTCTCACATTTCCCATCTGCTTAAAGAGCTGTCGAGCTTTATCGAGGCTGGTGATATCCTCTCTCCCCATCCGGTACCGCCTCAGCATAGGCAGAAAGAGCAGGACCCAGGGATTATCTCCGGAGATTTCTTCGGGAAGCCGGAGAATCCATTCGGACAAGAGACCTCTCCTTCCACTCCTCAATAAATCCATCCCGAGACGTTCGATGATGGCAAGGGCTTGGGGATAGGCCCTTGCCTCCAGGAAAAATTTGATAGCGCTTTCTAACTCATTCCTTGTCTCATAAAGCCCTGCTGCCTTTAAATAAAGGGATTTTTGCTCTTCTCTTCCCACGGTCGTCTCAAATTTTGCTTTCAAGAAATTTCGGAAAAGGTGGTGAAATCGAAAGATCCAACCTTTTCCTTCCTCGCAAAATGATTCGACAAACAGATTTTTCCTTACGTGGTCCCGTAGGATCTCTCCGGTGTTTTCCATCCCGAACAACTCATCTGTAAACATGGGCTCCATAAGATCAAGGACGGATGATTTGATGAGGAAATGTTGGACTTCTTTGGGATGAGCGGACAGGATTTCCTTGCCGAAATACTGGAACACCTCCGGATTGAAATAGTCAGGCAGATGCCTGGAAATGAATTCTTCAACAGAAGACTCTGGAAAACGATTCATCGTTTCAGATAGCAGAAGCAAACCACCGAGCCATCCTTCGGTAGCGGCAAAAATTTTCTTGACCTGATCGGTTTTGAGGGGGATCTTGCGAATGATTTGAAAATAGGACTTGATCTCCTCCTGGGTCAGGGCAAGATCGCTATTGGTGAGCACAAGAGCCATTTGACTGATTTTAAGGTTTTGAAATTCGATGGGCCAAGGAGGGAATCCTCTGGAGATCATGATCCAGTGAATGGGGGGAGGGGAGTCTTCAATGAGGACCTGGAGGAAGTTCAACGCCGAGGCATTGGAAAGAAGGCGGTTGAGATTGTCCAGGACGATCCAGACCGGAGTGGAGATAGGGTTGAAAATGGATTGGGCCCAGTCCCGGTAGAGTGGAGTGGTCAGCCCCTGGTCCATGAACTCGACAGGGTATGAGGCGAGATTAGAAAAATCGGCCTTTCTTAAAATATGTTGAAGGGATTGTGCGATTAAATAGAAAAGATGGATGGCGTCCGAATCCTCTCTGTCCAAATTGACCCAGGCGGTTGGAGTCCTTGACGTTGCAATGTAAGATGCGACCAGTGTGGATTTTCCCTGGGCGGCCTGACCGAGGATGAGGATTAATTTTTTATCTCTATTTTTCTCCAGGAGATCAAGAAGGCGTGGTCGAGGCAAGATCTTTGATAAATAAGGAGGTGTAATCTTGGAGATATTGATCGATGGCTTCATCAGGAATTTCCCCCCTTCCAGCCATTTCCCTGAAGCAACCGTAGTATAGCATAATGATTTGAAGAATCAACAATAATTTGATTCGTTTAGAAAATAGAAACGAATAGCGCGAATGACAGCGAATGGCACGAATTGGTTTTATAAAAACGTGCCAGAATACCCCCCAGCTCTGCTGGGGGGATGAATGGCCTCCCCTCTCCCCTGAGGGGAGAGGGTTAGGGTGAGGGGGTAATGATCCAATCATCACCCCCACCTTAATCCTCCCCCATCAAGGGGGAGGAAAGTTTTTTAGAGAATTGGATGCCCCGCAGCTCTGCTGCGGGATTCTTTATTCCTCCTCCCCCTTTTTTCTAAAGGGGGGAGGAGGGGGGGTATCGATTTTCATGGTTTGTGGGTCACGAACCCGTCACGTAGAGATTTCTGGACTTTTTCAGAAATCTCTTATTTTTTTCTCTTATTTTTTGCTTGACAGAAGGAGTTGTTTTTTCTATAGGTAAATAAGATCGTGTTTCGAAAAAGAGTCCATTCGAACCGGATCTCTTCACCAAGAACGTCGCCAAGACCGAGGAAATTAAGTTCTTCGCAGAAATTTCCCCTCCCCCCCAGTGGCACAGGCGTCACGCCTGTGCCACTGGGGGGGAGGGCGGGGGTGAGGGGGTAATCTAATTCCATAGTTAAAAGGAGGTGGTATCATGGGAGAATCTATTCTAAACGGCAAGAGGATCTTAGCTGTCGATGATGAACCCGATGTTTTAGCCGTCCTGGAGGAAGAAATCTTGGAATACGCCCCAAACTGTAAAATCGAAAAAGCCACCACCTATCAGGAGGCTTCCAACAGCTTGGAATCTCAGGACTATGATGTGGTGGTCCTTGATATCATGGGAGTCCGCGGTTTCGACCTTTTGGACCAATCGGTGAAGCGTCACTTTCCGACCGCCATGCTGACAGCCCATTCCCTCAATCCGGAATCTCTGAAACGCTCCATTGAAATGGGGGCCTACGCCTACCTCCCCAAGGAAAAACTGGGAGAGATTGTTCCATTCCTTGAAGATATTGTGGAATCCTCCGATGGGTTATCCGTTTGGGGGCGTCTTCTGAATAAATTGGATGGATATTTCGCAGGCCGTTGGGGAGAGTTGTGGAAGAAGTCTGAAGAAAAGTTCTGGAAAGAGTTCGATAAAAAGACCTCTCCTCTTAAGAGATGAATGGGTTTACCCTGTTGTTGCATTAAATTCGGCGCTTGGATTCATCAAGCCCTACCAATAGAGGGACGGACGTTAAATCAACGTCATCCACTGGATCAACCAAATAGTGACCTTTGGAAGGTATCATCAAAAGGGCCTCCAGCCCATAGGGGCCTACGCCCCGGAGGGCAGAAACAGCCTTTTTATGGGGTATGCAGTTGATTCAACCGCATCTTTATGCAACAACAGGGTTTATTTCTTCTTTATAAATTCGAAAGAATCGATGATCTTCTTCATATCCTGGCGGTCGTTGGCGTCTCCACTTTCCTTGATCAAATAGATGATAAAAATTTGATAGGGTTCTGCAAACCCATAAATCCATCCCTGTTCCCATTTTTCCCCTCTGGCCTTATAGGTGGCGTATTTTTTTGCAGCAAATTGGACGCCCTTCAGGGAATACGGCTCTGTGGGAAAAAAATCCGGTTTAACCACTCCTTTCCCAAATTCCTTGTCTAATTCCGCTACCATGCTTTCAGCGGCTACAGAAGTTGCCCACTCGATCTTTCCCTGGTTGAACCGAGTATACCGCCCTGTCGGCGAGAGATCAAAAGTAATATTTGTTTTGGTCTCCGGATTTAGGGCGTATAATTCCGTCTGCTCCGGATCCGTCGAAAAAGGTCTGTCGTAACCCAGCTCTTCCAGCAAATCAGGGAATTCCGTTGTGATCTTCCAATGGGGAGGAACCGAGACCTTGAACGAATACCGAATCCCGGTGAATTGATTTCCTTCAATCTTACCCGCAGGAACGGTGATATCTTCTTTAAGCGCCGGTCGGACAGGGAACCGGAGCCCCGCACAGCCGAAAAGAAAAACCAAAAGGATCGTCATCATCATCATCTTTTTCATAAACCGTCCTCCTTTACCCCTTTAGAGATAATACCTCGCTGCTCCGCACTTACCCTTACCCATAAGCAGGGGCGATGGACACAAGGGGTGCTCTGATAGATTCCCCATCCCCCTCCTGACCTCCCCCTTGAAGGGGGAGGGATCACGCGAAGCGCGCGACGATCACCCTCCCCTTCAAGGGGAGGGTCGGGGTGGGGGTGGGGTATGGTGAACTTTCAAATCAAATCGGCGTTAATCTCTTCAGATGGCAAGGGCACAACAAAAACGGGTTTCCGGGTTCGAAGGAGCACGGAATTGGACACACTCCCGAGAAAGGTCTGCCTCAAGAATCCCTTGCCGTGGGTTCCAAGAACGATCACGTCGCAATCCTCTTCCTCCGCCGCTTTTAAAATCTCTTCCACAGGGTGACCCAGCCGGATCAGGATGTTGGAAACAAGGTCAACCGACGAAAGGCCCGTTCGGGCATCGACCTTTACAGAAATATCCTGTATTCGCTCCTTAAACTTTTTAACGGTCTCCTC
>MGQQ01000059.1:7186-11836 GCA_001798855.1 Deltaproteobacteria bacterium RBG_16_49_23
GTCTCCTCCCAACGATCTTTCGCCACCTGATGCTCGAAGTCTCCAAAACTAACCAACATTCGAGGAAGAGGCTCAACCGCATGCAAGATGACAATCTTGGCCTTGTCTCTATTGGCCATATGAATTGCGTAATAAAAAGCATAAACGGAGTTCTTGCTGAGATCGGTTGCGAAAAGGATCTTGCTGATTTGTGGAATCATGCCCTTCCCATTCGATAGGACATCGGCGCCTATCGGAATCGCGACGCTTTAAAGCAAATAAGGCGAATGACTGGGACACAAGCCCCTTTTAGGGGGTTTTAACGAAAAAGGAAAAGAGATGCTCCCAAACCAATGAACAGGATCCCTGTTAAAAGCCTGACCGTCCCTGTATGTTTTTTTGTTACAAACGCCATCCTTTCAGAAGTGACTCCATAAAAGGCCGCCACAAAAACGCCCACCAACGGTATAATGAACATGACATTGTAGAAAACGAGATATGAAAAGGCATGCACCCTCAATTTGGGGAGGGTCATGATATATCCGATCGTGGGGAGATACACCTGACCGGTGCAGACCACCTCTGTAATTGCAATGACGAATCCAAGAGCGAATGTGCCAAAGAAGCCCGCTTTAGGAGACCGGACCTGCATTCTGATAATTCCGTGGACCTTTTTCTTCAAAGCCATGGGAAGCTTAAGCAACATTTTTGCCATTTCACCTCGACGAAATTGAATATAATCATAAATGCTTATTATCCCGAGGGCTAACGCAAATATGCCGATGACGAAATAGATCCCTTTGGTGATCAGAGGGAAACCGCTTAACTGGCGAAGACCAGCCATGAGCCCCATTCCTGCTAGGACGTAAGCAATAAAGACACCAAAGGTGAAAATGATGCCGTATTTGAGGATCTCTTTATTTTGTTTCCCTAAAAAAGAAAGGTAGGAAACTAGAAAGATGATCGTGGCGAAGGCACAGGGGTTGAGACCATCGATCAGGCCTGCGATCAACACGCCCCAGAGGCTAAATTTCTTGAACCGATCGACAATCTTCTTTTCACCGTCCTTCAGAGCCTCTTGGGTCACTTTTTCCCATGGTGGAGGAGCTCCCTTCCCCTCATATTTTGAGACCACCTCTTTGAAATTCTCAAAACGAAAATCATTTCCCGAGAGGTAGTCTTCGCCGATATAGAGTTTAAGAATCGACGCCCATTTGGACTCCGGAATCCGAAAGATTTGGAAAAGAGCTTCATCTATCGCTTTATTTTCCTCCTTTGTCAAGTCGAAGACCCCAATCCTCACATTAGGAACCTCGGAGACCCACTTCTCTAATTCAGCCTTCTTCCCTTGGCAGTCAAGGCATCCTTGTAGAAGGAAAAATGCACCATAGATAATCTTCTGGGAATTCTTCTCCTCCTCTGTAGGGGCATGAGGGATCCACCGCTCTTGCTTCGTCACTTGAAGGGAAGGCCAGGCCATTCCTCCTTTTTCAGCATAGGATTTGACCCATCCCTCCAGGTCTTTTCGAATCTTAACCTCTCCCCCTAAGATATGATTGCCGATAATAACGACAGGAAGTTCGTTATCCTCCTGCTTCAATTCTTTTTCGAATCTGCCAAGCAGGTCATAATGATCCAATTTGCTTAAGGAAAAAGATTGAATCTCAATGGGGTACTTCTTTGAAAGAGGCTTAATGAATTCCTCTTGGACCTTCAGCCCTCCACTCTCTTCGGAGTAGAAGAAGTAAAGCCTCACTGGTTCTTTTGAGAAACTGACCTGAGGGGTGGCAGGTATCAGGAGAACAAGAACGAGACAAAAAATCCAGTTCCAATGCTTCTTCATTGCTGCCTCATTTTTTGGGCAATTCATCCTCAAACCCTTTCTTGATTTGATCGGCCCACTCCGTTCTTACGCTCTTTAGAGATTCGGCGAGGTAAAGCTTCCCCTCCGCTTTCGCCTCAGCGACTTTATTATCATTCCTCATATTCTTGTAAACGGCGACCAGTTTCAGATCATTGTCAGCTATTAAGAGATTGGGCAGAAAAATTACCACTAAGTTACCATGGATATTGCGATTGGCCTCATCTTCGCGAAGGTATTTAAGGACGACCCGCAAGAACCGATTTGATTTTTCAAGATGTCTCCGTGCCTCCTCCCATCTGCTTTCTTTCATCAGCCTTTCGCCTTCTTCCTTCTCCTGAACGCCTCCGCGGTAGTAGTCATGGACGGTGGTCGCATTTTCTTCCAGAACTTTTAGGCCCCGGTTCTCACCGAAGACTTTTTCAAGATTAATCTCTTTTAATGAATGAACCTGATCCTTCGGAACCGTCTTAAGTTCTTCTTTTGGAGTTGCACATCGAGCTCCCAAAAATCCAAAGATCAGGATAAAAATCAAATACACGACCTTCTTTAAGGGTCCCTCTAAAAATGTCATTCCTGCCCCGATTTTCATCGGGATAAACTCCAGCAGGAATCCACAAGCCCTCGAAACAACTGGACTCCCGCCGGAGTTTACCCCGTACTTAATACGGGGCGGGAGTGACAAATTGGGGATTATTAGAGGTTGCTTTAAATTTAAATGAATTCGATTCATTTTTTCTCCTTCAAAAGATATTCAATAAGATCTTTCATGTTTTTTGATGTCCAATCCATTTCCTTAAGTACTCTGCCAATGATCTTCCCTTCACGATTGATGAAAAAAGTCTGGGGGCTACTCGAGACTCCATAAGTATTGGTAACCGATGCATTGTCATCAATGAGGATGGGGGAAGATATATTTAATTCCTTTTTATATTTTATTATATCCTTCTCTTTCTCTTTGGCCACCAACTTGAGAAGAACTAAATCTGTGTTCTTAAACTCTTCATGGAGTTTAGCAAAAGAAGGAGACTCCCTCCGGCAATTCGGACAAAGCGTGGCGAAAAAGTTTAACAAAATAATCTTCCCTCTTAGCTCTTTGAGAGAAATTTTTTCTCCACCGAGCTCCTTTAGGGTAAAATCAGGGGCATCCACGGCAACCCTGAGTTTTTGCACTCCTGCCTCTGAGAACTGAGCGACCGCTGGAGGAGCGCTCCCTAACAGGAAGATGATGAAAAAGAAGACAGGCATCAATAGACGTCGCATTGTTATCCCTCCTTTTTTTATCTTTTTCATACCACAAACCGAGTCACAGATCGGTCACAGATTCGGCTTTTTTTTAAAAAGATTTTGTTTGAAAAATATTCAATTGACCAACTTTGTATCATAGCGAGGTAACCAAAAGGTAACCAAATAGATCGCCCTGAATCTTCTTCCATTTGTGTTAACCTGTTGATAATCAAAACAAATTAAATAATCCAAGAGGATATCCGCTTTACTTTTTATTTTTTGAGCCTGAGATGAGTTTGCCAATTCAGTCAAATTCCTTGACAAGATCAGAAAATTATGCGCTTAATACTTTTACAAATCTCCCCTCCCCTTCAAGGGGAGGGTTAGGGTGGGGATGGGATAATGAGGTTTTTTAGGAAATAGAATCCAATCCCCCTCCCAACCTCCCCCTTGAGAGACTGTGTCGTAATGTCATTCTGAGGCGATAGCCGAAGAATCTCTATAATCGATTCAGTTGAAATCATTAGATTCTTCATGGAGTTTACCCTGAGCGGAAAAGAGAGACTCCTCGCTTCGCTCAGAGTGACAGTAAGCGAAGGGTTCAGAATGACAAACATCCCAATTCCCACATTACGACACCGTCTCTGAAGGGGGAGGGAATTATTTATAAAATTTCGAATATCTTTAGTTAGAACTTATGAAAGGAGGGGGGATCCTATGAAAAAATTAATTTTATTGGCCTTTTTAGCCATGTTCATCCCAGCCATTGTATATGGTCAGGGTAAGATTGAGGCGCCTGTTTGGAATACGGGGGACAGGTGGATTTTGCCGGACGATGTCAAGATCATGGTGGCCACTGCTGACGAAAGGAGTTACACGGTCAAATATCTCATCGGCAGTGGAGAATCGACGCTAATTTATGAAAAATCCACTCTCAATCGACTCTTCACAATGGATAGAACCAGACGGGTAAAATATGAGGGAAGGAATAAAAGACTTTTTAATTTTCCGTTGGAGATCGGGAAGAGTTGGGAAGACAAATTTACAGCTAAGTCAGGCGCCCCGGGAGCAAAAGAAGTTACCTATCTTGAGACATTTACTCCTTTGGGGTGGGAAGATATCGAGATTAAAGCAGGAAAATTTAAAGCCATTAAAATAGAATATAAACAAGCAGTGGCTGAACAAACAGAGGGCCGGCCCAAGGAGGGCAAGGCATGGTATTGGTATTCGCCCGATGTGAAATACATGCTGAAATGCCAATATGAGAAGTCCGATTATTGGGAGGAAATTCACAATTGGGAGATCATATCATTTGAATTGAAAAAATAATCCCTCAGTTACGGGTTCAAGTCATACAAATATACTTTTATACCCCTCTTTGGCCGCCGGGCCAGAGACCCTATGGGCCGGAGACCAAAGGGGGATAAAAAAACCATAACTGAGAGGGTACTTGAAGAAATAAATTTGGCTTGACAATGCTCTTCTGTTGAGTATGATATAAAAAACTTAAACCGTCCTACATGGAAAGAACGAGGTTTTAATGTAACCTCTTCATTTTGTCGTTGTTTTTCAGCTTAAGCTTG
>MGQQ01000060.1 GCA_001798855.1 Deltaproteobacteria bacterium RBG_16_49_23
TCAGAAGAATGGATCGAATCGGGAAAATCATGGTTTCAGCAGTGAGGCTGGCCCTGGATGATTCAGGTCTCGATTTAAGAAAAGAAGATCCCGATCGAATGGGGATCTCCATTGGCACAGGGCTGGGGAGTTCAGATACCGTAGACCAATTCTTCCGTTCACTCTTAAAGGAAGGCCCTGTCGGAGCCCAGCCCCTTCTTTTTCAAACCGCTGTGCCCAATGCGATTACAAGTCATTGCGCTATTGAATACGGAATCAAAGGGGTCAATATCACCTTTTCACATAAAGAAACCTCAACAGAGATGGCAATGGCCTATGCCTACCATCTATTAAAGGAGGGAAGGGCAGATGTTCTTCTTGCAGGTGGAGGCGATGAACTGAGCGAGCCCCTCTATCATGTCTATTCCATGCTGGGAGCCTTATCGCCGGGGAAGGGAAAGGGATCCGAAGGGATGAGACCTTTTGATAGGGATCGGAATGGGATTGTTCCGGGTGAGGGAAGTGGGATACTTGTTTTAGAGGCATTGGAGCATGCAGAGAAAAGGGGAGCAAGGATTTATGCGGAGATAGGAGGCGTTGGTCTTTCCGGAAGCACAGATGGAGTTCTTCGGTATGACCTGAAGGGTGATTCAATTGCAAGGACGATGTCCCTGGCTGCAAAAGGAGCGGTTAGGGTCGATTTTATTTCTGCTGCGGCAAATTCCACTCCGGAACTGGATCGGGCAGAGACCTCAGCCATCCAAAAGGTCTTTGGAGAGAGGACGAAAGAGATTTCAGTGAGTAGTCTCAAATCGATGATTGGAGAATTTGATGGTTCAGGAGGAATCAGAGCCTGCGGATTGGCTTTGAGCCTCTATCAGGGCGTCATTCCCCCGACGATTGGAACAGAGCATCTCGATCCGCAAGGCGATTTGAATGTGGTCCTGGGTCAATCCCAAAAAAAAGAGATCAAATCCGCTCTACTTAATGGTTGTGCGAATGGCGGATCGAATATTTCACTCTGGTTTAAGCGTTTTGCATAATTTATACCCCAATTGAGCCATAATTTTGAGAAAATCCCCTCTAACCCCCCTTTGCTAAACTGATCCTTACCCATAAATAGGGGCGCTGGACACAAGGGGCACCCTGATAGATTCCCCATCCCCCTCCTGACCTCCCCCTTGAAGGGGGAGGAACGTGGGGATTACCTTCCCTTTCATTAGGAGGACCATAGCGATTACCCTCCTCTTCAGCCTGCCTGCGCGAAGCCCCGCCTCCAGAAGCCTTGCGGAGGGCAGGCGCTTCGGCGAAGGCAGGGGGGAGGGTTGGCCTGCCTGCCGAAGCCTCGGCGCAGGCAGGGGTGGGGGTGGGGTGTGCCAAAACCTCAATTGCACCAGTCGTACGTTCCCTCCTTGTGTCCAGCCCCCCGACTTATGGGACACGGTTAGTTTGCTAAAGGGGAGTACCCATCATCATCCCCCTTTGAAAAAGGGGGATTGAGGGGGATTTTAAAATGAGGCTCAAAAAACTTGCTAATGGCCCAACCATCAGAGAAATATTTCATTGAAGGAATTATTTTTCACTCAATTGGGGTTATACAATAACGACATAAATCTTAACCGGTTTGTCATTCCGGGCTTGATCCGGAATCCAGTTTTTTCCTGGATTCCTGCTGGAGTTTATCCCGATGGAAATCGGGGCAGGAACGACGTGCTTTGTTGTGATTAATGACGCTGTATATCAATCCCAGGACGTGAAGCTTGAATCCTAAACCTTAATTCCCCTTACGGTCTTCGGTCTCTTCCGGGGGGAGGCATCTCCCGGCCTGATCCCGCATCTGGTGGTCTGACTCCCTCTTGTTTTTCAGTTTCTTTTCCTGAAGGTTTGCTCTCTTGAGGTTTTTCGACCCGTGGCTCCGGCCTTTGATCTGCTCTGGGAGGAGGCGTCACCCGGCCTGATCCCGCATCCGGTGGTCTGACTCCCTGGCTTCCTTGAGGGGCGGTTTGCCTTGGTTTTTCAATCTCTCTTACCGGAGGTTTCATCTCCTGTGGTCTTTCCACCCGTGGCTCCGGCCTTTGATCTGCTCTGGGAGGAGGCGTCACCCGGCCTGATCCCGCATCCGGTGGTCTGACTCCCTGGCTTCCAGGAGGAGGGGTTTGTCTTGGTTTTTCAATCTCTTTTCCCGGGGGTTTCATCTCTTGTGGTTTTTCAATTCCTCGTTCCGGTCGTACTTCTTTCTGGATTTGACGTTCCCTCTCGAGGGGTCTCTGCTCGGAGGGTTTTTGGATCTCTTTTTCGCGAATCACACCGCTCTTCCGGTCAAGAGTTGATCTTTCCCTCGATTTATCTTTTTCGAGTTCTACGGGTTTCCGATCTTCTCTCGGACGTTCAATCCCTGGCTGGAGAGTTCTTTCCATGGGTTTTTCAATGGTTTTTTCTTGGGGTTTGAGCTCCGGTTGTTTCCCAGTTCTTTCAGAGGGAGTTCCTCGCTCCCTCGTTCGCTCAATCCCTTTTTCTGCTGGCCGGGCCTCCCCTGGTTTCTCAAGCCTTTCCACAGGCTTTCGATCGATTGGCTTCTCAGCCCCCTTAACGGGAGTTTTAAGTTCTCTCCCTTTTTCTATCTCTTTCACGCCGGGGCGTTCCCCTATTCGATCAATCCCTTTCTCCACAGATCCTGATTCCCTCCTTTTAATGGTCATCTCCCTTGGGGGGGATTGCGGTCTCAAAACCGAGGCCTCCCGCTCCCTTGTCAGAGGTCTTCTCTCTTGTATCTCTCTCACTTTAATTTCCCTGATTTTGTCAGGAGGTCTTTTTACCTGCGGGACTTCGCGAAGGACCGGCGCCCCCGTGGCCTTCTCCGGTTTAATGTTGGGTCTTCCAATGTGAATCTTCTCTCTGAGGAAAGGGTTCTCTCTTTCCCTCACCTCCACATGCCTTCCGTGGACAAAGGTGTCGTGGTGAATAACCGTTACGGCATTTTGAACATGAATATTCCTATAGACTACTTTTCCGACATTGATCGTGTTTATGTTGATATTCGTGATATTGACGCTGTGAGGACCATAAAATCCGTGACCGTAGTAGATCTCCCTTGGCGCCAGAGGAACCCAGGAGACATGAGTGGGTGTGCGAACCCAACCCACAAATCCAGGTCCCCAGAAGACGGCCCGCCGCGCAGGAGGGACCCAGCACCATCCGAAAGAGGGTACAAAGGCCCATCTTCCGTAGTGATAGGGCACCCAGCCCCAGGGTTCGTAAGAGATCCAGACATAGTCGCCTCCAATCCACACCCATCTTCCTATCCGGTATGGGGCCCAACCGGCAGAGACTACCACCTTAGGGGTCCAGACATGGCCATATTCTCTTACGTAGACCCATCTGCCATGATCTTCGAAGTCGCTGGAATAAGGATACAGCTCTTCAGGGAGATACCGGGAGGGGGCCCTGCGTTCAGCGAACCTCTGATTCCGGTTTCGATTCCATTCTTCCCACCCATCCGGGGGGCCCATGGGACCCAGCTCTGCAGGGACTCCTTCTCTCAGAGCGAGAGTCCTGTCTGCATCCACCCTGGTCCGGCCATCCTGGCTTTCCGCATAAATAGAGCCATAATAGACTGAAATGTCCGAATTTCGATCGTCCAAGAGATCAATGCGAAAGATTGCCCGCTCATAAGCTCTTATAGAAGACATCGGGGTGTCAATCTGGAGGACACTGCCTTTTACTCCCCTGAAGTTGGCATAAGCCCGACCCTCCGGCAAATAGAACTGATAGGAATCTTTATCCAGAGTAAGGATATCGAAGCCGGTTTTTTCACCAAGCCTCAGAGCGGTTCCGTCTCTTAACTGCAGTTCCATCCGGCTCCCTTCAGGAACCCAGATGCGATCCCCATCCTTCAATGGCATATTGATGGTTGCAGGGACCCAATCGCCGGTATCCTCCGTTTGGATCTGAACGTCTCCTTCGATCAGGCTAACGCGCAAAGATCCAAGGGTTGCCGGGTAGGATAATGTCGGCAGAAAAATGACAACGGCCATCAAAACCATCCATTTTAATATTTTCATATGTTACCCTCCTTCGTTAGATCGAGTGAACACCCTAAACGTTAAAGCGATTTCTTACTATTATTATAATCTTTTAATTGATTAGACGAAAGATAATTGATTTTTATTTTATCCAGATAATTTTCTTGAATAGGAAAGAGGGATTTGTTAATATAGACCATCTTCGATAGATTGACGGGAGAAGGGAATGGTATTCAATAGACTACTGGGCCTATTCTCAACGGATTTGGCCATTGACCTGGGGACAGCCAATACCGTTGTTTATGTGAAAGGGAAGGGGATCGTCTCATCGGAGCCCTCTGTGGTGGCCATTCAGAGGGATTCGAGGGGAGACAAGCGCGTCCTGGCCGTTGGCCGTGAGGCCAAGGAGATGTTAGGCCGCACACCGGGAAGCATCTTTGCCATCCGTCCGATGAAGGATGGGGTGATCGCCGATTTTGAGATTACCGGCGAGATGCTGAAGTATTTTATCGCCAAAGTTCATAACCGGAAAGCCCTGCTCCGACCCCGGGTGGTCATCTCCGTTCCTTCCGGCATCACACCTGTTGAGAAGAGGGCGGTCCGTGAATCGGCCCAATCCGCAGGCGCCAGGGAAATCTATCTCATCGAAGAGCCCATGGCCGGAGCCATCGGGGCCGGACTTCCCATTACCGAGGCTTCAGGGAATATGATTGTGGACATCGGGGGAGGAACCACGGAGGTGGCGGTGATCTCCCTTTCGGGAATTGTGGTCAGTCAATCGATCCGGGTGGCAGGGGATAAAATGGATGAGGCCATCGTCCAGTATGTGAAGAGGAAGTATAACCTCCTGATCGGCGAGCGGACAGCCGAGATGATCAAGATCAGTATCGGGACAGCTTACCCTGAGGAGAATCCCGAGACCATGGAGGTCAAGGGAAGGGACCTGGTGACCGGCATTCCCAAGACCCTTGAGATCAACAGCGAGGAAGTCCGGGAGGCCCTGGCTGAGTCGATCAATATGATCATCGATACGGTGAGGATCACCCTCGAGGAAACACCGCCGGAACTGGCTGCGGACATTGCAGACAAAGGAATCGTTCTGGTGGGCGGCGGGGCGCTCCTGAAAAACCTGGATGTCCTTCTCCGGGAAGTGACCGGCCTGCCCATCACGATTCCGGAGGATCCGCTTTCAGCCATTGTGTTAGGGGCGGGAAAAGTTCTCGACAACGAAAATCTGCTTCGAAGCGTCACGTTCCAGTACTAAAGATTGATGAGGATAAGAGACTTCCTCTTTCGAAGATATACCGTACTTACAGTTGTCATCCTCCTTCTGTTATCCGCCCTGATTCTGATCTCCTTGAGAGTTAAAGAGCGAAAGGGAGTGGTCTTTTTTGACGGCCTCCTGATGGAGATCTGCTCGCCCTTTCAGAAAACCTCCACGTTTGTCATCAAGAAGGTTCGCGGGGTCTTCCAGGGGTATCTCTTTCTGGTCGATCTTCACAGAGAAAATGAGACACTCAAAAAGAGGATGGCTGATCTTCAGAGAGAGAACGATCAAATGAGGGAGATGGTTCAGAACCAGGAGCGTCTCCGGAAACTCCTCCAGTTCAAGGAGACGCTTTCATCAACGGCCATTGCTGCCGAGGTGGTCGGCCGGGACCCTTCCTCGTGGTTCAAGAGTGTCACCCTCAATAAGGGGGAAAAGGAGGGAATTCGGAAAGGGATGGCGGTCATCTCTCCGGGAGGGGTGATCGGTCAGATCTTTAAAACCGCTCCTTCCCATTCGGTCGTCCTCCTCATTACGGATTACAACAGCGCCATCGACTCCATCGTCCGGAGAACCCGGGCCAAAGCGATCGTGGAGGGAGGAGGCGAGAACCGGTGTCAGTTAAAATACCTTCTCCGTGCGGAAGACGTGGCCCAAGGAGATCGAGTGGTCACCTCGGGGCTAAGCGGAAATTTTCCTAAAGGGCTGATGATCGGAGAGATCACGAAGGTGGATAAGAAGGGCCATGGCATCTTCCAATATGCCGAACTCGCGCCCAGCGTTGATTTTACAAGGCTGGAGGAAGTCCTGGTCATCAAGGAATATCTTCCCCCACCCCCCGAAGAAAAGGGAAAGAAGGTGAAGAAGACGAGATAAGTTCGGAGTTTAGAGTTCGCCTGCCCGCCGCACAAGGCTTTGGCAGGCGGGGAGTTCAGAGTGAATAAGGGAGAATTTATAAAAAAGTGAAGAAGAAATGAAAAAAGTTATTTTCCCCCTCCTGTTAGGGATCTTTTTTTTGGTCGTTCAGACAACCTGGCTCACCTCTTTTCCTATCCGGAGAATCCGGCCCGACATCGTCCTGATCCTTACCCTTTATCTGGGCATTTCCTCTCCTCCCATCTCCGGGGGGATTTTAGCCTTCATCCTGGGCTATTTAATGGACCTCTTCTCCGGAAATGGCTTTGGCCTCTATGCTTTTTCGAGGCCTATTCTTTTCTATGGCGCACAGCTCTTCAAGGACCGCATCTATCTGGAAAGTGTTCACTCCCGGTCTCTTTTCGTCTTCCTCTTTGCCCTTGCGGAAGGATTCCTTCTTCTGGTCCTTGTCAAAGCTCTCAATCCGGAACCCCTCCGGAATCTTTATCCTCTCTTCTTTCCCGTTTTCCTTCCCCAGTCTCTCAGCACAGCCCTTCTTTCCTCGGTTCTCTTTCCCCTTTTCAGGAAGGGATCTTCTCTGTTATATGCTCAGCCGGGGTTAGGCAGAGGAGGCAAGGGATAAGCCATGATGGAGCTCAACACCCAGAGGATGGAAGATTTCAAAGAGAGGTATCGATACCTTAAACTCTTTGCGGGAGCGGCTTTTCTCCTGCTCTTTGTCTATCTCTGGTATCTTCAGGTGATCCGGGGAAGCGATCTTCGTCAATTATCGGAAAATAATCGAATCCGGATCCGGGAGATGGTTGCGGACCGGGGGATGTTGATGGACCGGAAGGGACGGATACTGGCCCATAATCGTCCCTCCTTTGAAGTCTTTATTGTGCCCGAAGATATCCGATCGAATCCGGAAGCGCTGGAGAAGATCAGTAAGATCCTCAACCTTTCTCAGGAAGAGATTGGCGAGAAGGTGAAGGGTCTCAAACGGCGGCCTGCCTTCAGACCGATCAAACTGAAGTCGGATATCGACTGGGACAAGCTTGTCATTCTCGAATCGAACCGGATTCATCTTCCCGGACTCCTTGTGGATGTGAGGCCCACAAGGGCCTATCATTATGGTTCCCTCGCCTCCCATCTCATCGGTTACATCGGGGAGGTGGATGAAAATGAATTGAAGCAGACCAAGGACAGGGCTTATCGAATGGGCTCCATGATCGGAAAATATGGGGTGGAATATGAGTGGGAGACTCAGCTCAGGGGGGTGGACGGAGGCCGTCAGATCGAAGTGGACGCTCTGGGAAGAGAGATCAAGCCCCTCCGGAGCGTGGATTCTTTTCCAGGGAATAATCTCTTTTTGACCATTGACTTCAATCTCCAGAAGGTGGCTGAAGAGGCCTATCAGGACAAGAACGGAGCCCTCGTTGCCATGGATCCTAAAACAGGAGGCATTCTGGCCATGGTGAGCAAGCCTTCCTTCGACCCTTCCATGTTTGCCAGAAACATTACCGCCGAAGAGTGGAGAGCCCTGTTGGAGCATCCTTTCCATCCCCTCCAGAACAAGGGGATTCAGGGACAGTATCCTCCGGGTTCGGTATTTAAAATCGTCACGGCCATTGCAGGTCTTGAAACAGAAGCCATCACGCCTCAAACACAGATGACCTGCACGGGTGTCTTCCCCTATGGGAACCGGAATTTTCGTTGCTGGAAAGAGAAGGGACATGGAACCCTCAGCCTCCACAGGGCAATCGTCGAATCCTGTGATATTTTCTTCTATCAGGTAGGGTTGAAAGTGGGGGTGGATGCCATTGCCCATTATGCCGGCGAACTCGGCCTGGGCAGAAAGACAGGCATTCCCCTGCCTCACGAAAAGGCAGGGATCGTTCCCTCCACTCCCTGGAAAAAGAAACGATTCGGAGTTTCGTGGTATAGCGGAGAGACCCTCTCCTTTGCTGTGGGTCAGGGATATTTGAATACCACGCCTCTTCAACTCCTGATGCTCATCTCAGCCGTCGCCAATGGAGGAAGATTCTATCTGCCCCGGGTCGTGGAGAGGGTGGAAGATATTTACGGGAAGAAATTGAAAGAGTATCCCTCCGAAGAGATAGGCAGGGCGGACATCTCCGGGAAGACACTCCGTATCATTCAGGAGGCCCTGCTGGGTGCGGTCAATGAGCAGGGTGGAACAGGGGGGGGGAGTGCATTGAAGCAGGTGAAGGTGGCGGGAAAGACGGGAACGGCCCAGGTCGTTCGAATGGCAGCCGACTTTAAGAAAGGGGATATGAACCGGATGCCCCTCAAATTTAGGGATCATGCATGGTTTACCGCTTACGCTCCTTTCGAAGATCCTCAGATCGCCGTTGCGGTCCTTGTGGAACATGGGGGTTATGGGGGTGTGGCCGCCGCTCCCATAGCCAAAAAGGTGATCGAAAAATATTTCGATCTCGAAGCCTCCCCGCCGGTTAAAGTAGAGGAGGCATCCGAGGATTCTGTCTATGATTGATCGGCGCCTCTTCATTCATTTTGACTGGGTTTTGTTAGGGATTGTCCTTTTCATCACTTCGATCGGGATTCTCAACCTTTACAGCGTCACGTCCAACGGAGAGACAACCGGCGCGCCCCTCTATCTGAAACAGATCATCTGGCTGGCCATCAGCCTGGGAGCTATGCTGGTCATCGCCTTCGTCGAATATCGGCGCTTTACGGATTTCGCTTATATCGTCTATACCACCGCCATCATCCTTTTAGTGCTGGTTCTGGGTTACGGAATCATCACCTCGGGCGCCCAGCGGTGGGTCAAATTAGGCGGCCTCAATTTTCAGCCTTCCGAATTCGTTAAGATTTCACTCATTATGGCTCTGGCGAAGTTTTTCCAGAGGTATCCGGGGCGGGAGGGTTATTCACTGAGGCACCTTCTCTATCCCTTTTTCCTCCTTTTTTTGCCGATGGCTCTCATCCTTAAACAACCCGACCTGGGAACTGCCATCATCCTTCTTCTGGTCTTCTTGTCGGTCCTTATCTTTGTGAAGGTTCGCTGGTCCTCTCTCATCACCCTCGGGGTGATCGGAGCCTCCATCCTTCCCCTTGTATGGAGGTTCCTGAAGGATTATCAGAAACGGCGGATCATCACCTTCTTCAATCCGGATCTCGATCCTTTGGGCGCCAGCTATCATCTCATCCAATCAAAGATCGCTGTTGGATCAGGGGGGATCCTCGGAAAGGGATTTATGAAGGGGACACAATCCAAGCTCGGATTTCTACCCGAACAACACACCGATTTCATCTTCTCCGCTCTGGGGGAGGAATGGGGCCTGGTCGGATGCTTCTTTGTAATCGGACTCTATTTTTTACTGATTCTGTGGGGCCTTCGCGTCGCCGTGGAGTCGAAGGACCGGTTCGGCGCCATTCTTTCTTTTGGCGTGGTGGCCATGCTCTTCTGGCACATCTTCATCAACATTGCGATGGTTTTAGGATTGATGCCTGTGGTGGGAATTCCTCTTCCCCTGCTCAGCTATGGAGGCTCTTTCCTCCTCTCTACGCTGATCGGGATCGGCCTCCTCCTCAATGTGAGCATGAGGAGATATCTTTTTTGAATGCGGAATACGGATTGTAGAATGCGGATTGAAACTCTGAAACCCAGATTCTGAAATTCGAAATCCGCAATCCGAAATCCGAAATTGGCAATTAGAAGGGGATATCATCATCGGGTCCGGGGCTTGGTTCGTGGTCGATATCCGCTTCTTTCTCCGGAAAGGAACCCTCAACGGGCGCTCCCGGAGCCCCTAACATCTGCATCTGGGCAGCGATGATCTCTGTGGTAAATCTCCGGTTTCCTTCCTTATCTTCCCATGAACGGGTCCGAATCCTGCCTTCAATATAGACCTGCTTCCCCTTGTTCAGGTATTGTCCGCAGATTTCTGCCAATCTGCCAAAGGCAACAATCCGGTGCCATTCCGTGAGGGATACCTTTTCTCCGGACCGGTTGACCCTGTTTTCGGTCGTTGCAATCCGGAAATTGGCGACCTGGGTGCCGCTGCTGAGAAATTTGACCTCCGGGTCAGCTCCCAAATTACCGACAAGAATCACCTTATTTACCCCAGCCATAGCCCCCTCCTTTAAGGAATGAATCCCATCGGGTCCATTCCACAGTGATGCCTATAACTCTTTATAATGATATGCCACTTTACCATTTCTTCATTCCGTTTTCAAGGAGATATTGTATTGGTGATATTGTATTGGACATCCCCGCTCTTTAAATATCTTATACCCTATAACCATAAGCAAGAAGATATAAACAAGAAGGTATTGACGCAGGGCCTTTTATATTTTATCTTTTACAAAGATATACCTTACCATGCCCATGAGATGGATTGCCATTATTTTTGTGATTGCGATTGGGACTGCCGTCACAGTGATACAACCTCTTCAGGCAAAAGATCCTTCGCCTGCACTCCAGAAGACTTCTGCTTGTGACTCCTTCGGCATTCAGAGATTTCAGCTCAAAAAAGAAGCCCCTTTCTTCTCTCTCAAAGGTCTGAATGGACAGCAATTCTCCCTGAATGAATATAAAGGGAAACCTCTTCTGCTCTTTTTCTGGGGTTCTTTTTGCCTGGCCTGTAAAGAGGATATCGCTCTTCTGGAAATATTTTTTGAAAAGAACAGAGGTCAGATTGAGATTCTGACCATTGCGATTGATGGAGAGAAGGAGAGAAAGGTGAAGAATGTTGTTAAGGAAAACCAGATCACCCTGCCGGTGCTCCTCGATTACAAAGAGAAGATTGCACGAACCTATGGAGTCAAGATGGTTCCCACCGCTTTCCTGATCAACGGGGAAGGCCTGGTGAAAGGCATGATCGTTGGCCAGAGAGACTGGTGCGGACCGGATGCCCTTTCCGCCATCCAAGAGACTTTAAACCTTCATTGACAAATCCCATCAGTTTCGTATAATAGTTCCTGCCTTTCAATCAGAACAGGGATTTTTTTGTGAAATATCTCCATAAGACAGAAAGCTACTCCCTACCTCAACGGTTGCCCTTCATTCCCCTCAAGGGTACGGTTATCTTTCCTTATGTGATGGTCCCTCTCTTTCTCCAGTCGAAGGAGGTCTTAACCCTTCTGAATAAATCCGCGCCGGAAAACAGCCTTTTCGGATGTCTCTATCAGCGGCCCCCTTTTCCTAAAGATCCTCAACCCAGAGACCTTCTCTCCGTTGGAACGGTCTGCAGGATTCTTCAACTGGTGAAATTACCCAACCGGGGAATGATGGTTCTTATTGAAGGTCTTTCCCGGGTTTTCATTCAGAACTTGATATTGAAGGTTAACCCGCAATCCGCAATCTCTCCGAGCCAGAGGGCTCTCCCTCCGGGGCAGAAGCCCCTCTGGGGCGGCGCCTGAGCCGGAGGCCGCATTCTGAAATTGGGTAAGTATGGCCTCTTTTAAATCCGGGTATATCTCCATTCTTGGCAGACCCAATGTCGGGAAATCGACCCTCTTCAACCGGATCATCGGAGAGAAGATCGCCATTGTTACCGAAAGGCCACAGACCACACGAAATCGAATCCTCGGCATCAAAAATGTCGAAGGAGGCCAGCTCATCTTTCTCGACACTCCCGGCATCCATGAAGGCCGATCCGAATTGAATAGAAGGATGGTCCAGACCGCTATTGCCTCAAGCGGGGAAGCGGATATTCTCCTCCTTCTCGTCGAAGCCTTCTCCCCTCTCGTGGAAGAGGACCGGAGGATGGTGGAATTAATCAAGGGGAGCAAGGGACTTCCCTTTCTGGTGATCAACAAGATTGATCTGGTCCGGAAAGAGAGGCTCCTTCCTTTGATGGATCAATACCAGAGGCTTCATCCCTTCGAGAAGATTATTCCGGTTTCGGCTGGAACGGGAGAGGGGGTGGACATCCTGCTGGAGGAGATCCTGAAGGCCCTTCCCGAATCACCGCCCTATTATCCGGAGGAGATCTTTACGGACCAGACGGAGAGGTCGATCGTTTCGGAGATAATTCGGGAGAAGGTGATCCATCAAACCTATCAGGAGGTTCCTCATTCATCCGCTGTGACCATCGAATCGTTTAAAGAACATCCCGAGAAGAACCTGGTCGTCATCCAGGGGACAATCCATGTCGAAAAGGATTCTCAGAAAAAAATCCTCATCGGGAAAGGGGGGCAGAGATTGAAGAAGATCGGGGAGACGGCCCGAAAGGAGATTGAGGCCTTCCTCGGAAAGAAGGTTTTTCTGGAGTTGTGGGTGAAGGTCGAAAGGGATTGGACCCGGGACCCGCGCGCCCTCGATGAGCTGGGCTATTCGCCCCGTTAGAAAGTCATGCAGCTCCCTCCGGACTAAACGCTCTCTGGACCGGCGGCTGCTGGGGGAAAGAAGATAATATTCCCTCCATAGCGAACACTGGGCTTAGAGTCCCATGTGAACTGTTCCATTTGAAAGTCGAAGACTTTCTAACGGGGTTCGCCCCTCCGGAGGTGATCGTTCGTTGAGCGAAAAAGAGACCTTAGGTAAATTTCTCGAGAGAGAACGGGAGTTAAAGAAGATCTCACTGAGAGAGATGGCGAAGAAGACGAGAGTGAGAGAGCACCTTCTCAAGGCCATCGAAGAAGACCGGTATGACCTTCTTCCTCCTCCCCTTTATGTGAGGGGATTTCTTTCAGCCTATGCCAAATATGTCGGGCTTGATTCCCAGGAGGTCCTGCACCGTTATGAGCGCTCTTTGAAAGGAGAGCCGATCATCCCTTCGGAAGTCAAATCCGAAAAGAAGCCTTTAGGGAAAACCCTATGGAACCTTAAACAGATCGGGATGGTTTCAGGAGTCATCGCCCTCAGTCTTCTGGTCTCCTATTTTCTGCATCCTTATTTGTCACGGCCCCCTGTGGAGCCTCTTCCGGGCAAACCGGAAGCCGGGGATGCCCTGCCGAGTAAACCGGAAGCCGGAGATGCCCTGCCCGTTATCCCGACCACTCAAACCCAGGAGGTTTCCCCTGCTGTCGAAGGGAAACCTTTCTCGCTTGAGCTCAAGGCAATCGAGGAGACATGGATTCAGATCCGGGTCGATGGCCGGTCTCAGGCAGAAGCCCTCTTCAAACCTGGAGAGGGGAGTTCTTACCAGGCAACCAGACGGATTGATCTCCTGATTGGGAATGCCGGCGGTCTCGACCTGGTCTTCAATAGAAATGTGCTGGAGAAGTTCGGCAGGTCAGGCGAGGTGGTCACCCTGGTTTTCACTTCCCAGGGCGTGGAGAAGAAGAAACCGTAAGAGAAGAAAGCCAATTATGATAAGGAAGCAAGGAATCCTGGCAGCCAGGGGAAAAATTCCCTGCCGCAGGTCCCTTGGCCCTGGTTTTTTCATGGCTTCCTGGTTTCCTTATTAGAAGGTCAGGGGAGGAAACAGAGCAAGTGTCCCGGTATCACGACGAAGATGAAAGGGAGAAGATTTCATGGAGGGAGATTGACCGGAGGAGGGACCGTAGCCCCCATGCTCCGAAAGAGCCCCCCAAGGAACAGGAGAGGTCTCGTCGGTCTGAGTGGGTGATGAAGAAGTACCGAAAGGAGGCGGATAAACTCTTCATGGGAAAGAAGGGAACGAAGAAACATAATAAGGCTCAGGGAGACATCGATCGTTACCATGGAACAGAGCAGTTCAACGAAGTGGTCAAGAACTATATAGAACAATATGGGCTGCCCGATGATTGGCGCACGCTCTCTCTCCTCTTGGATTACTCCGATCCGGAGAAGGTTTTGGAGGCGATCCATGCGATGAAGCCCCTTTATGAGGCGAGATCACCGATGGAGAAACAGGGCTTCAAGGCTAAACTCGATATCCTGGCAATGACCGCCGGTCATAGCGACCTCCGGGATGCGGCTGAAGAGATGCTCAAGAGTTTATAATACAAAAAATACCTCCTCTCCCCTGGCGGGAGAGGATTGAGGTGAGGGGGGATAGGGTCGTTGGTTAGTCCTGCCGGATTTTAACTCAGACACTCTCAAATACTGGATTTTTTTCTCCGGGGGAATTTCGGGGTGGTTTTTAAAGGAAGGGAGTCGCGTCTCTTCCGGCGCAACCGTTCAAGCCTCTTCTGCTCTCCATACTTTCCAAATCGTCCGCCTCTTGCCATATGATATAGAAAGAAATCTCTAACCAAAAATATTTGAAATTTCCCAGTCTTTCCCCTTCCCCTTCGATAGGGGAGGGGAGATTTTTTTGGGGTTTTTCCTGAATATTAGAGATAAATTCTCAGACTTCAATGCGTAAGAGCCTACGCCTCATCCGAGACTCCGCCCGGAAGAGGTGGCCCCTTCGGGCAGTTATTTCCTGGTAGCCGCAACCTTCAGGTTGCGTTACAGGGTCGGTATTACATTGGAGGCCGATACGCAGGCTAAAGCCTTCGGCTACCATTTGGTTTTTAAAAATCATCGACAATCTTTTGTCGATATCGATTCCCTAAGGGCCTAAAATCCGTGTAATCGTCTCTCGAAATCTGTGTAATCAGGAGAGCGTAAAGAGGTCTTTGAAAGCTCTCCTAAGAAAGGGAGGGCCGAAGGCTTCGACGTCTTGTTGCGATTGAGTTCTTGATATACTTGTCCAGAAGGCTTTCGAGCCGGGTCTTATCCCATCCTGTATAAGTCTCTTTGCCCTCCACAACAAAAGTGGGATAGGCTCGGAACCAATAACGCAGGGATTTATAGATTCCCAAAAGAGATTGGGCATCAATCACCCTGATGATGAGACGATGCTTATAGAGCCGGGTTAATTCATGCACCCATTCTGAAAGCCTTGCATACTCCTCTCTTTAATCCGGAGGATATTCGTCCCTCTCTTTTTGATGGAACGTCTGGTCAAGCCCTGCCTGGTCAAAGATGACTTCGCAATGGCGACAGTGATCGAAAAAGGTCATCACTTTGGTAACAATTTCTAACGATATAGGTTTCACGGGTCTTCTCCTTTAAGAATAAAAAATAACACAGAGATCTGGAGAATTGCCAGAAGACGAGGCGGTTCCTCAATCCTCAGTTTCTTTCCCCCTCTTTGGCAAAGAGGGGGCAGGGGAGATTTCACTAGCATAATTTTAAAATCCCCCCTTTCAAAAAGGGTTTGGAACATCTTCTTACATGTGCTATAAGAGAAGCAGGAGGTGGGAAAAAGATGAAACTGGACCGAATCACCATTGATCCTGCGCGAATGAACGGCCAGCCCTGTATCCGTAACATGCGTCTGACCGTTCGGCGTGTCGTTGAGCTGGCGGCGACATACCCCAACCGTGAGGAATTGCGGGAGGAATACCCGGAACTTGAGGATGAGGATATCCGACAAGCCCTCCTCTACGCAGCGACCTATCTTGATGACCGCATTGTCGATCTTCCCACGAGCCATGAAACTACTGCTTGACCAAGGATTACCGCGGTCGACAGCCAGACTCCTGCGTGAGACCGGGATAGACACTGTCCACGTCAGCGAGATTGGCTATTCTACATCCGAGGACGCTGTTATTCTTGAGCGGGGGCGGGAAGAAGACAGTACCGTCGTAACGTTGGATGCTGACTTCCATACCCTGCTTGCCCTCTCCGGAGCTACATCTCCATCGGTCATCCGGATTCGAATAGAGGGTTTGAAGGGAGAAACCGCAGCGAACTTGATACGAACTGTTCTCATGCAGTGCGAGGAAGATCTCAAACAGGGGGCCGTTGTGACAGTTGAACGACGCCGGATACGTGTCCGAAGGTTGCCACTGACTCTATGAGCAGTCGAGGGAGCGGGTGATTTGGAGACATAGGGAAAAAGCCCTTCAATTTGCTTTTAGGGCTTCTTCGTTTGACTGAATTTTTCAGTCAAGAGTTATACCCTTCCCCTTCTCCATTCGATCCCAATCTATCTGGAACCCATAACCATAAACCACATGTCTAAAAAGGAATATCTCGAAAGTAGAAGCTCGACAATCAATCATTTCTATGAGAAATTGTTTCTTCTTAAAGATCGAATGAATACTAAAACAGCAAAGAAAATTGCCAAAGAAGGCACAACTTTATGGAGAAATATTTGGATAGATTTTTTAAGGAGTGGAAATTAAAACTTTAAAGCTTATAGATTCAAGAGGTCATTCCAAACCGCTATAATTTGTAATACATCAATTCACGGGCATAGGACTTGACCCTGCTGATGAGCACGTTCTGCTCCAGCTGGTCCATCGGTTGAAAAGACTGGGCGATCCTGACATTCGTCTCCAGTTGATCGATGGTCTCGCAGCCCACCACAGCGGCTGAAATCGATTGGGTCAGGGCGAAGCGGAGAAAAGTTTCGATTGATTCATCTCCGAAGATCTTGACACAGACCCCACGGGAGAGCGTCTTCATTCCCAGGATTCCCATTCCTTTATCCATCGCTTTCGGGAGGACGGTTTGGAGGAAAGACCAGTAATGGGGTTCAGCCGGATTGACGGGCATGAGCACCACATCGAAGGGGAAGAGATCGAGGGCTCGCGAAAGAATGGTTGGGTTTCTATGCCCGGAGATTCCAATAAATCGGGCCAGTTTATTCCGTTTGGCCGCCTCAAAGGCTTTGATTGCCCCTTTGGGTGCGAATATCTGAT
Organism: Deltaproteobacteria bacterium RBG_16_49_23; assembly: GCA_001798855.1. Taxonomy (GTDB): domain Bacteria; phylum Desulfobacterota; class BSN033; order BSN033; family UBA1163; genus RBG-16-49-23. The sequence continues at coordinate 16,738 of MGQQ01000060.1, forward strand.
CCACATCCTTAGGGGACCTCACATCATGGATCATCCAGAGGTCAAGAAAGGCGGTCTTCATATTTTTAAGGGTGTCTTCCAGATGCTTTAAGGCTCCGTCCCCGGTTCGTTCGTGCGATTTACTGGCGACGAAGATCTCCTTGCGCCTTTCCTGAAGGGCGATCCCATAGTAGGACTCACTGCTTGCATAGGCCCGGGCCGATTCGAAGTATGTGATTCCCAGGTCGAGGGCGCGGCGAATCAAGAGCACGGCTTCCTCTTCCTGGTCATAAGTCCGGAGAACCCCTTCACCCCCCAGTCCGAGAATTGAGATTTCCTCACCGGTCTTTCCCAGCGGCCTTTTGGGGAGAATCTTTTTCTCAACCATCACCCGGTTCTCCTTACCCTTTAGAAATTTCCATTAACACGAATCCACATGGGAATCAACCTGATTTCTCTTTTTCAAAGAGCATTCGGTTCGGCCAGACGGCGGCTCGTTTCAGCGACCATGCACCAGATCATATCAAGAAGGAGGTGCGACTGAATCGTCGAATCGAACAGAACCCGGATCTTCGGAGGGAACTCCTCATTTCCCTCCCAGAGGAGGTAGGCAAGAGGGATTCTTGGAAATACGTTAAGGGCGAATGCCTTATTTCCATAACTGATTTCTTGTCCACCCAGTCTTCTGCCCGCTTTCAGAAAAGCCTCCGGATCTTTTCCGTAGAGGTCTTCTAACTTTTTGACCTGAAGGCTATGCGGGCCCTGGAAAAAATTGAATCCTCCCTTGAGATCCTTTTCGCTAACCCACTTCTGTTCGGGGTTGATCGCTTTGGCTCCGGTCAGATAGACGAGGACCATGAGAGTGAAGAAAGGATGGAGTTCTTCCTCTACGACCTGATCATTCCACTCCACTCTTAATATCTTTCTTGTCTTCGGAATGATCAGATACTTGAGATGATAGACAGGAAGAAGAAGCCCTTCTCGGGGAGGGAAATCGATTGCTCCCGTCCGATGGCGGACGTCATCGGGATGAAGTTGAGAAAGTTGGTCCCAATAGAAGGGTTCGCCGGAAGCTTTTTGGATTTTCTCTTGAGACATCAGGAGCATTTCTCTTCCCCTGCCTTCGTCCCGTAAGACGGGACTTCACGCAGGCAGGCTTTGGCAAAACCTGCCTGCCGGCAAGGAGGCTTTTTTAGGGAAAAAATTACCCCTCTTTGGCAAAGAGGGGTAAGGGGAGATTTTCCAATGCTTATGCCACTTCAGTTATTAGACTGTTAATAATTGGTGGAGCTGAACGGGATCGAACCGTCGGCCTCTTGAATGCCATTCAAGCGCTCTCCCAGCTGAGCTACAGCCCCACCTGATTTTTTAATAGATTAGCATATCAAAAGAAAAGTTGTCAAATTTCTATAAGGGAGGCAAAAGAAATCTCCCTCTCCCTTGACGGGAGAGGGTTGGGGTGAAGGTGAAGAGGGATTTTCTTAGGAATTGACATCTGAAATGCTTTTTTTTATATTAACACTGTGCCGGAGTGGTGAAACTGGTAGACGCACGGGACTCAAAATCCCGCGAGCCGCAAGCTCATGTCGGTTCGATTCCGACCTCCGGCACCAATTCTCCCAAAACCATCTCCCAAAACCATTGCTACATCCTTCTATATTTGATACAATTAAACATCCACTTTTAAAGATAATGAAGAGCGTTGATACATCTAACTTGAGCGGCCGTGGATTTTATAGTAAACTTGTGAGGTCAATCTAAACGGTGAATGCCGGGCAGTGGGATCGTTGTATCAAAAGGGTGTGTTGGAGGGACGATGAAAAGACGGATCAAAGTCTATCTTGATACAAGCGTCTATAACAGACCCTTTGATGATCAAAGCCAGACACGGATAAGACTCGAAGCAGAGGCATTATTATCCATCATGGAAAAGGCCGCATCCGGCGCAATAATAATTATTGGATCGTCAACATTGCTTTATGAAAATAGCCAGAATCCCTTTGCTAATCGGAAGGAGCGAGTTTCGAGCTTTCTGGATATAGCCTCAAAGATTATTACAGTGAGTGATAAAGTAAAAATGAAGGCAGTATCATTGGAGCATGCGGGCATCGAACCAATTGATGCGTTGCATCTTGCCTGTGCTGAAGCGGGTGGAGCGGAATACTTTGTAACTTGTGATGATAACATCATAAAGAAAGCAAGGAAGGATCAAGACATGGTTCAGATAGCGATATGCGGGCCGCTGGAATTTATCTTGAAGGAGGTATTCAAAAATGCTTAGGACTCACCCAAAACCCTTGAGTGGCTATGCCCTGAGAGATGCCGGCTGGAATGCACTGGTAAAAAGCCTGGGATTGATTAATGCTACAAGATTCATATTGCAGTATGAATCTGGCTATGGTGAATACGCAAAGACGAAAAGGGAACTTTTTAAAGGAAAATCTGCTGCCGATATTCTCAAGGAAGTAGAACGATTTGAGAAGTCCATTCAGTCGTAAATTGCACCAAAAGCGTCACAACCAAGCAGACATGAGTTGGACACCGAACCACTTCCTCATTATTATCCTTCATATCGAAAATATCCCATAAAATTAAATCCTTGCTATAAGTGGGGCCATTCCGGGAGGATCGGCATAGAAATAGAAGAAATCAAAACCAAGGTTGAAAAAGTTATTTCCCTTCGTCCCTACGTCCCTCAAATCTTTTCTTTTCCCGGCATTGTTTGCCCAAGTCTACCTGTAATATGGTGTAATCATGTGGCCCAGCGAGATCGATCTGGCTCCGGATGCAATGTACGATGAGATAAAGAAAAAAGGTAAGTGGATTATAGAATAACCTCTATAAATTCAAGGATGCTCCTATCCATGTTTGGCGCCGCCGAATAGAACAATCCTGGGATGACCGGCGCAGAAGTAAAGAATTCAAAACCAAGGTCGAAAAAGTTATTTCCCTTTCTCCCTACGTCCCCCAAATTTTCTCCAGCTTCCCTAAATGAATAATATCCTCCACGGGCTATTATGACGCTGTCTTGATTGCCATCGGAGAAGATGATTAAGGTGAAATGAATGAGAGAAATCTGGTTTGAGCCGCCCACCCGGAGGTGGGCGGCATGGATTACTTATTCTGGTCGTTGTGGATCGGTTTGGACCTCTGGATGATATTCTTCTCCATCCTTTCAGCTTCCCTTGTGGTTCCCGTATGCTTTACCTCGAATTTCCTGACATTGGGTATGTCGCTTTCATTCAAGTGCTGTTGCAGCCTTTCTTGAAGGTTTTTGGCTTTGCCCACATATGTCAGGGAATCCATCGGATTGAAGAACTTATAGACTCCAGGGCCTTCTTTCACTTTTTCAATGTTCTTTGCTGAAAATCCTTTCTTGGGCATCATTATCCTCCTTTATAAAAAGCGGCGCTCCAGCAGAACTTGGCTAGAGCGCCGGATGAGGTTAGATGTTTACTTTTGTTGCCATATTCTTTTCTCCTTTTAAGATAAAGCCCCGTGCCCCGTAAACACGGGGGTTGAGATTAAATCCTAACGGAATGTTCGCCAGGAATCCACGCTGATTCCCCAGACGTTGGAATAGAGATACAGCGCAGCATGGTACACGGATTCAGGTACAACCACTTCGAGCTGGTAGTTTCCCGCTCTATCAAAAGCCCGGAGCTGGCTGTATGTGTGGTCGTCTGAAAACGAATCGGCTGTTTCGACCTCTGATATAAGATCGAGCTGGCCGTTCATCACGATGTCGGGTATATACCCAAAGACCTCGTTTGACCTCAGGTATCCGCCAACATCTGCCCACACACGGTTCCCTGGAGAGCTTAATTCTCTCGCCCTGATGGAAACCACCGAGTCGTGCTTTGATTGAGTTTGTGGTGTGCGCATGCTCTTCACCCCCTTTCTTTTGGATTTGGGGTTGCGCATC
>MGQQ01000061.1 GCA_001798855.1 Deltaproteobacteria bacterium RBG_16_49_23
CACCATCCCAAGTAGAATATTTTGTGTGAACAGCGTTTATACCCATATATTTCTCCTTTCTTTAATTAGGTTTATGATGTTCCAGTTCCACTATCTATTGGCCCTCACTTCGAAAATCAGCTTGCAAATCACCCCCTTTCGCTAACGGAGCTTTGAAGCAATCCCTGAAAGACCCCTGAAGCTGTAAAAAATTGTTCCAAGTTGAGAGGGCAGGCAGGGATATCGAAAAAGTTTTACAGCGGTACCTTTCCGCGTTAACTATTCACAATGGAGCCCCACGGGCAAGCCTGTGGTCTTCTGCGTAGGCGGATAAAAACGGAGGGAAATCAGCCCCTCCTCTGAATGAATGCACGGGGAAAAATATTCTTCCCTCCATTAAATTTTTAAGTCCGTCATTTTATTATTAAACCTAAACTGTAAGGTAACGGCGCTGGATATCCTCATCCGCCAGGATATCCTTCGCAGTCCCGGAGGATTGGATTCTTCCTTCGTCGATGACATAGGCTCGGTGGGATACGCTGAGGGCCATCTCCACATTTTGCTCCACTAAAAGTACGGTAACTCCTGTCTTATTGATGTTCTGAATGATCTCGGCAATCATCTCCACCAACAAGGGCATTAACCCTTCGGTAGGTTCATCAACCAGCATGATTTCGGGGTCGGTAACGAGGCCCCGGGCAATGGCCAGCATCTGTTGTTCTCCACCACTCAGACTCGTCCCATGCTGAGAAAGACGTTCTTTTAGGATCGGGAAATATTGAGCCACCCGGTCAATCATTTCAGGCTCTCGGTCACGATTCTTGCTCTTCAGCAGCGCTAACTTAAGGTTCTCCCGCACAGTAAGTCCGGGGATAATACGTCGCTCCTCAGGCACATAAGAGATCCCCCTTTGAATAATGGCGTGGGTAGGCAAAGCGCTGATATCCCCCTCGCGTAGCCAGATACGGCCCGAGCGAATAGGGGTAATTCCGAGGATACTCTTGAGCGTTGTCGTCTTGCCAGCCCCATTCCGACCCACCAGTGTGACGATTTCCCCGCTCTCCACTTCCAAAGAGATGCCCTGCAGTATATGACTTAACCCGTAATAGGTATCGATGTTTTCAACTCTAAGTAACATATCCCTTCCTAGCCTAAATCTTTACACCACCGAGATAGACCCGCCGTACCTCTTCGTTATTGCGGATTTCATCAGGAGTACCCTGGGCGAGGAGCTTACCGTAATGCAGCACTGTGATCCTGTCCGAAACTTCCATAACCACCTTCATCTTGTGCTCTACCAGGATGATGGTCAGATCCTGAGCGATCTTCTTGATCAGTTCGATGGTTTGCCTTGTCTCCATTGGCGAAAGGCCTGCCGTAGGTTCATCGAGAAGGAGGAGTTTTGGCTGTGTCGCCAGCGCAATACCAATCTCGAGACGTTTTTGGTGGCCATGCGATAAATTGGCTGCAATCTCATCTTTGAAGTCCGACAGGTTTATCTGTTCCAGAATATGACGTGTCTGCTCAACAAATTCCTTATGCGATATGGCTTTAGACCAAAGATTGAAAGTGGTTTTGCGAGATTGGACAGCTACACGGACATTCTCAAAAACGGTTAACATAGGGAAGATATTGGTAATCTGATAGGACACGGCGATCCCGAGATGTGATATAGCTGTTTGAGGAAGACTAGTAATGTCCTTATTAAAAAAGATGATTTGACCTCTGGTGGGCTCGAGTTCCCCGGTAATGAGTTTAAAAAATGTACTCTTGCCCGCCCCATTGGGCCCAATGATGGATTGGAGATCGCCCTTTTTTACAACAAAGTTGACATCTACCACCGCCGAGAGACCACCAAAGTTTTTCGTAAGATTTATTGTTTTTAAGATTTCTCCCATCTTGCCCTCAGCTTCCCTACTTCCTTCTTCGCGTTGACAAATCTTTTATGGTTCCCCAAATCCCTGCGGGGAAAAAAAGCACACAGAGAACGAAAACGGGTCCTAAAAATATCATCCAGTTAGGAGTAATGACACTCAACGTATCCTCTATGTAGAGAAAAACCCCGGCCCCAATGAAGGGACCAATAAAGCTACCCATACCTCCCAGGAGGGTCATCATGACCACCTGGCCGGAAGTAGTCCAATAAAGAGATTCAATCCCAACAAAATGGAGATATAGAGCGTAGAGCCCGCCAGCGAGCCCTGAGATGGCACCGGAAATAACGAAGGCCATCCAGCGAACATTTGACGTTTCGTAGCCGCAGCTTTTTGCCCGTTGGTCATTTTCCCGAACGGCCTGCAAAACATGCCCAAAAGGTGATTGCAAGATGCGATTGATCGCCAAAAGAGAGGAGGCCACAAATACAAGAACAAAAAAGTAAAAGCGCAAAGGTGTATAGATGTTGATGGAAAGTCCGAATATAGAGAGGGGAACGGCGGGAATGTTTCTTAAGCCATTATCTCCTCCCGTAAGGTCGACCCATTGAAAACCGACAAAATAGAGAAGCTGGGCGAAAGCCAGGGTTAGCATGGCGAAATAGATGCCCCGGCGTTTGATACACAAATAGCCCAGAATGAAGGCCGTTATCCCTCCCATCAACAATCCGCATAGGAGGGAAAACCAGATGTTCTGCCATAATCGGATGAGAACAATCCCCGCCGTATAAGCCCCAATCCCAAAATAGGCCGCATGACCAAAGGAGAGCATTCCCGTGTAACCCAGACAGACGTTATATCCTAATGCAAACAGACCCCAAATAATGATTTGGGTAGCCAATGCTTTGTAGGGGACAACGAATGGAAAGATGATAAAGAAGATGAAGATGAAAACCAGAGGGTTTCGTGAAACCAGCTCAACTAATCTTTGCCACCATCCTACTTTTTCCACTCTTAATTCTCGGTTCCCAAGCCCAAAGGTTTCTCCAATTCCTGTCTCTTTCATCGTTAATCTTCCAATCATTCCAGTAGGCCGGCTTTTCCAAAAAGGCCGCTAGGTCTTATTAAGAGTACTACTGCCATTACAAGAAAGATGACGATATCAGCCATCTGGGGATAAAAAAGGGTAGTGATGGAACTCGCCTCTCCCATAATGATGCCTGAAAGGATGGCCCCTTTTAAGCTTCCCATCCCACCTACTACCACCACAACGAAACACTCAACCAACATGGCAATCCCCATCTCCGGGAAGACACTTCGAATGGGTGCTGCCAATACGCCCGCAATCCCTGCCAAGGCTGAGCCGATACCGAAAACAAGCCACCAAATCCGGCGCATATCGATGCCCAATGCGCGCACCATAAGTGGATCCCGGGTCCCGGCTCTTATGACCAACCCTAAATTCGTCTTCTCCAAGAAAATCCATAGGACAATGCAGATCACCACTGTAATACCGATCAAGAACAGTCGGTAGGAGGGAAAATAAAAGACGCCAAAAATCTCGAGAGGCATACTCAGGGATGCAGGGGCGCTAAAGGGCTGATCAGAGGTCCCCCAAAAAATCCGGATAATCTCAATCATTATGAACTGGAGGCCGAAGGTCAATAATAAAGGATAATTGATGTCCCGTCCGTAGAGAGGACGGATGAGCCCCCTCTCTATAATAAGCCCATACCCGCCAATGACCAATGGGGAGATCACAAGAGCGAGCCAGAAGTTACCTGTGATGGCGATGGTTGCTGCCCCGGCAAAAGCCCCCCACATGTACATGGCCCCGTGGGCAAAATTGACTACGGTCAATAGCCCAAAGATGATAGAAAGACCTAAGGCCAATAGCACATAGAGCATCCCCAATGAAAGCCCTGTAAAGAGCTGCATAACAATAGCTGTCCACTCCATATCTTCATCAACCCCTTTTCAACTTATGGACCCCGCCCCCTTTACGGGGGCGGGGCAGAGAAATGCCTATCACTTTTTTATCAGACCACTTCGGATTGGCGCGTTTGGATTTTGTCCAACCTCGACGCACGTCCTCAAAAGCCTCTCCCCTTCACCGGGTACAGTGGCTATAATCTCAAAGACATCGTATTCAGCCTTAGCTTTCTTGGATTTAATGATGAAGACATCCTGCTGAGATTGATGGTCACATGGCCGCCACCATTGTTTCCCTTTATAGTTATCATAGGTCCGACCCTCAATCGCTTGGGCCAGGGCTACGGGATCAAGACTACCCGCCCGATTGAAGCCCGACAGGAGTTCTTTGACGCCGCTGTATGCATAACCGGCGTAATCAATGGGGGGTCTCCCGTTTATCTTCTGAAAGGCCTTCACAAATTCCTTGGATGTGGAGTGGTTCAACTCCCAGTAAAATGAAACACCACCAATAACTCCGTCAAAGGCCTCTTCGCCACCACCCAATCTCGAGGACATCAACAAGATGGGGCAAACGATCTGCATCTTTTTCTTGAGACCGAATGAGGTCGCCAGCTTAACGGAGTTGATCTGGTCTTTGCCAAAGTTATCCAGAAAGAGGACATCGGGGTTGGCAGTCAGGATACGCGGCATATAGGCGGAGTAATCACTGGTGCCCAAAGGATGTTTGGTCTCTCCCACAGAAATCGCGCCAAACTCCTTGCCCCTCCGGATGAAACCATCGGTCATCTGCCAGCCATAAGCATAATCCGAAGTCAGGAAGTACCAGCGTTTGCCGAAGTTCTTGGCAACATATTCTCCCACGGCTTGAGTAGTCATGTGCGGATCCAAGGCTTCGTGGTAAGTGTAGATACTGTTATCAGGCCGCTGGGTGATCTCATTGGACTGGCTGACAGATACGTAGGGTATGCCATGGAGTTTGGCCTGTTCGTTGGTGGCCAACTGGACGTGAGCAGCTAAATTTCCTGACAAGAGTTCAACTTTTTCGCTCTCAATCAACTCTTTGGCCCGACGGGCCCCCTCATCAGCTTTCAGTTTATCGTCACGAACAATGATCTCCACCTTACGTCCCAGAACGCCTCCTTTGGCGTTGATCTCGGCAACAGCCAGTTCAGCTCCTGCCTGCTGGTCTTTGGCTTCGGTGCCATAGGGTCCGGTCAGCGGGATAGGGAACCCAACCTTGAAAGGTTCCTTCGTTTGGGCAAATGATTGCTTCGGGGTGTGAAATCCGCCAAAAGCCACCATCCCTCCCATGACGCCCGTTTTTTTCAGAAATGCTCTTCGAGTTATCTTTTTATCCGATGACATGTCTTTCACCTCCTGTTTTAATCAACTAAAACTTGTGCACTTCCCCCCTCCTATTTATCCAATGCTTATTTTATCTATCTCTTT
>MGQQ01000062.1 GCA_001798855.1 Deltaproteobacteria bacterium RBG_16_49_23
TATCTCCTCCTTTTCTCTTCTCAGAGAAAGTGAGTTGATCATGACCTTTAGCCGTTCTATCGGTCAATCAATTTTGTTACGTATAGGTAGGTGAAGTCGCCGGGGAGATTAATAAAAATCTGGGGTCTTTTCCCTTCTTGCCCAACAATGAGAGGCTTCATCTCATCACTCCGCCAGCTCGCTCTCATCCTAATGAATATCCGAATGGTAGCTTTGGAGGGAGCGGACGCTGCCCTTTCCCTTACGGCAGGCGGCAATCCCTTTGGCGGCCGCAATGGCTGCGGCTAACGTGGTGATGTAAGGGATATTATATTTTATGGCTGCCTTGCGGATATAGGAGTCATCCTCCTTGCTGAGCTTACCGCTGGGCGTATTGATGACGAGGTGAATCTCTTTGTTTTTAATCCCGTCAACAATATTGGGACGCCCCTCGTGCATCTTGAGAATGGGTTCGGACTCGATGCCGTGTTCCGAGAGAAACCTATGGGTGCCGTTGGTCGCCCGTATTTTAAAACCCAGTCCGGCAAATTCCTTGGCGACTTCGATGACTGCCGGCCTCTCCTTTTGCGAAACCGTAATTAAAACCGTTCCTTCGGAAGGAAGTAACTGCTGGGCCGCCTCCTCGGCCTTATAAAAAGCAAGACCAAATGAGTCTGCCATCCCCAATACCTCTCCGGTCGAACGCATCTCAGGCCCCAGGAGAGGATCCACTTCAGGGAACATATTGAAAGGAAAGACTGCCTCTTTGACGCCGTAGTGCCTGAAGGATTTTGGCCTGAGATTAAGGGAGCTCAACTTTTTACCGAGCATCACCTGAGTCGCCAGGCGTGCCATGGGAATGTTACAGACCTTTGAGACCAAAGGCACGGTACGGGAGGCACGGGGATTCGCTTCCAATACATAAACCCGGTCTTTGGCAATGGCATACTGAATATTCATCAAACCGACCACCTTAAGCTCGATGGCGATCTTTTTCGTATATTCATAGATAGTATCGAGATGCTTAGGAGGGATGCTGATCGGCGGGATGACACAGGCAGAGTCCCCGGAATGGATGCCGGCCAGTTCAATATGTTCCATCACTGCCGGCACAAAGGCATCGCTCCCATCCGAGATGGCATCTGCCTCGGTCTCAATGGCGTTTTCTAAAAATTTGTCAATCAGGATGGGCCGCTCCGGCGCCACACCCACGGCAGCAGCCACATATTGCTTGAGCATTTCCTCATCGTGGACCACTTCCATGCCGCGTCCGCCCAGGACATAGGAGGGTCTGACCATCAGGGGATAACCGATTCTCTCAGCCACACGAAGGGCTTCCTCCAGGTTGCTGGCCATGCCGGATTCAGGCATCGGGATCCTCAATGTTTCCATCATCTGGCGGAAGCGGTCCCGATCCTCTGCCAGATCTATCGTCTCGGGAGATGTCCCGATAATCTTGACACCGGCCTCAGCCAGTTCATTTGCAATATTGAGCGGAGTCTGCCCCCCGAATTGAGCAATGACCCCCAGAGGTTTTTCTTTCTCATAGATGCTTAAAACATCCTCAACGGTAAGAGGCTCGAAATAGAGTTTGTCCGAAGTGTCATAATCGGTTGAAACCGTCTCGGGATTGCAGTTCACCATGATGGTTTCATACCCCTCGTCGCGCAGAGCAAAGGCGGCATGAACACAGCAGTAATCGAATTCGATTCCCTGCCCAATACGGTTTGGACCTCCTCCCAGGACCATAATCTTGGGTCTTCCACTGACCTTCACCTGATCCGGCGCATTGTAGGTGGAGAAATAGTAAGCGGCATTCTTAACGCCGCTTACCGGAACAGGTTCCCAGCCTTCAACCACTCCCAGGGAGACACGCCTTTCTCTGATTTCTTTCTCAGAGGCGCCGAGGAGTTGGGAAAGGTAGCGGTCAGAAAAACCGTCTTTCTTAGCCATCGCCAATAAGTCATCCGGCAGGGTTTTGCCTTTAACCTTAAGGATTTTCTCCTCCAATTCCACAAGCTCTTTCATCTGCTCGATGAACCAGGGCTTGAGAAAAGTTTTTTTATAGAGGTCTTCCACGCTTGCCCCTTTTCGGAGGGCCTCATACATAATAAATTGCCGTTCACTCGATGGCTCACTCAGAAGGTCCATGAGCTCACCCAGGGGCCTCTTGTGAAAATCCCTTGCAAAACCAAGCCCGTAACGTCCGTTCTCAAGGGATCGAATCGATTTCTGGAAGGCCTCTTTGTAGGTTTTGCCGATGCTCATGACCTCGCCCACGGCGCGCATCTGTGTTCCGAGTCTGTCCTGTGCATTCTTAAACTTTTCAAAGGCCCATCGAGAAAACTTGGCGACCACATATTCTCCCGATGGGGTATACTTCTCCAGCGTTCCCTCCCTCCAGTAAGGGATCTCATCGAGTGTCATGCCGGCAGCCAGCTTTGATGAAATAAGGGCGATGGGGAAACCGGTCGCCTTGGAGGCAAGAGCAGAGGATCGTGAGGTCCGGGGATTGATCTCGATCACCACCACCTGCCCGGTCTCTGGATTGTGAGCAAACTGAATGTTGGTGCCACCGATGACCTGAATGGCTTCGACAATATCATAGGAGTGCTTCTGGAGTCGCTTCTGTAGGTCGGGAGAGATGGTCAGCATGGGAGCAGTACAGTAGGAGTCCCCGGTATGGACGCCCATAGCATCCACATTCTCAATAAAACAGACTGTGATCATCTGATTCTTGGAATCGCGAACCACCTCCAGCTCCAATTCCTCCCATCCGAGGACGGACTCTTCCACGAGGATCTGACCGACCAGACTTGCGGATATCCCCCGGCTGGCCACTGTGCGCAATTCCTCTACATTATAAACCAATCCACCTCCTGTTCCTCCCATCGTGTAGGCCGGGCGAATGACGACCGGATAACCGAGTTCAGCGGCGATCGTTTCCGCCTCTTCCACGCTAAACGTAATTTGGCTTCTTGGCATTTCGATGCCGAGCCGTTTCATTGTTTCCTTGAAGGCCAACCGGTCCTCGCCTCGTTCAATGGCATCGATATCGACCCCTATGATCTTTACTCCGTATTGATCCAGAATGCCCGCACGCGCCAATTCTGATGAGAGATTGAGCCCTGTCTGCCCTCCAAGGTTAGGCAGCAAGGCGTCGGGTCTTTCCTTTTCAATGATTTCCTTCATCCTCTGGAGATTGAGCGGTTCGATATAGGTCACATCCGCCATTCCGGGATCGGTCATGATTGTCGCCGGATTTGAATTGACCAGTACGATCTCATATCCCATCTCGCGAAGGGCTTTGCAGGCCTGAGTGCCGGAATAGTCAAATTCACAAGCCTGGCCTATGATGATAGGACCCGAACCGATGATCATCACTTTTTTGATGTCGTCACGTCTTGGCATAAAAGTTCTCCTATGGATAACGTTTGTCGGGTTGAACGATGGCGAGGCTTTGAGACGGATGAAAGTATAGTGTGGAAGACGAGATGTGTCAAGGCAAAAGAGAGAGGTAAAAGAGAAAGATTTGCGGTTATATCCCCCGCGCTTTTTGAGGTGATCTACAGAAATTGAATTGAGAGAGCAATGGTGAGGGCAGTGAGGCTTATTGCAACCGCTCCCCAGTCAACCCATCTGAAACGTGGCTCGTAGTGGAAACTGCGGCCGGATATTCCGAAACCACGGGCCTCCATCGCTTCTGCGAGTTCATCCGCAAATTTGAATGCCTGAATCAACAGGGGGCCTACGAGTGCGGGCAGATGGAGAAGTATCCCCAGGCCGCCTTCAATGGGGATTCCCCGGGCACGCTGTGCATCGCGGATGTTTCTGGCACGATGAGCGAGGACAGGGATGAATTGCATGGATGCGCTGAGCACGAAAGTGAAGGGGTAGGGAAGCCCCATCTTGAGCAGTCCATTAGACAGCATGTCGGGTGGGGTGGTCTGGAAGAAGAGGAAGAAGACTGTTCCAATGTTGAGCAACCGGAGACCGGATACGATGCCGGTGTGCAGATCAAAAGCCAGCCAGGCGATGATGAAGAAGGTGAGGACGGCAAAGCCCAGGCTTTTTAAGAAATTGAGCCAGGGACGACCGAGATAAAGAAAAAGGAGAAGGATCACCAGTATTCCCAGAGAGGCGGTCAGGAAATCCCAGTCATTGAAGATCATCAATAACACGGTGGCAGCGAATGCCATAATGAGTTTGGAACGGGGATCAAAGATCGATCGTTTCAAAATTATTCCTCCTGTTTTGGTGTTTTATGGCGACGCTAAGCTTTACCCTTTCTAAGTTGTCTTATGGCCTGGGTTAGTTGGAAACGCTGGGTAGGATGGAGCCCGGCTTGTGCCATGACCACTGAATCGGCCATCACCTCATCTGCCGGGCCATCGGCAATCACCTGACCTTCTGAGAGAACCAACCAGCGGTTCGCATGCTCGGCAGCAAATTCGAGGTCATGAGTTACAAGCAGAATGGTTCGTCCTTCCTCCCGGAGCCGGGTGATAAAACCAGTTAACTCATGGCGGAAGAATTCGTCCTGTCCGGCAGTCGGTTCATCAAGAACGAACAGATCTGGTTTGACAGCTAATGCGGCGGCGAAAGAGACCCGCTTCTTCTGTCCCTCGCTCAGAGAAAAAGGGGAACGGTCAAGGAGAGGCCGGAGGCCGAAACGGGTAAAGAGCTCATCACACCAGACCGGATCATAGGAGCGGAAGGTTTTGGGGCCTGTTAAAACCTCCTCCCGCACGGTCGGTCTAAAAAGTTGATCATTGGGATTCTGCCACACGAAACCAACATAACGGGAGAGCTCTGAGACGGGTGTTCTCCGCGTATCGCGCCCGAGGATCTTTAAAAAACCCTGGTGAGGTTTAAGCAAACCATTCAGGTGTTTGATCAGGGTTGTCTTTCCAGCTCCGTTTCGGCCCAGAAGGGCAACGCACTCCCCTTTCCGAAGTTTAAGATGAACTCCGCAAAGCACAGAGCGACCCTCATAGTTGAACCAGATATCCTCTGCCTCAACAATTGGATCAGAAGTCGCTGTAAAGCCATTGGAGGGATTTGTCATCTGCTCCGAGAGAAGAACAGAAAAGGGTTCCAGGAGATCCTGAGTTTTGAGCTCCTCGATCGCTTCCTCCACATTGAAGACCGTTTTATTCAACCCGAAGGCCCGGAAGAGTCGCAGCAGAGGCGGAAGGTTGAGGCCATAGGCTGAAATCTCTCCGGCGAGCGCTTGATGGGGAGAACCCTCTTTGACGATCTTTCCCTGATGGAGAACGATGATGCGATCCACATCCTGGATGATCTCATGTAGCCTGTGCTCAACAATGATGAGGGTGATCCCCTCTGACTTCATCGTCCTGAGAATTCTCCGGAGCGACTCTGTTCCTTCAGGATCAAGGTGCGTGAAGGGTTCATCAAGAAGAAGGAGTCGGGGGCGAAGGGTGAGGATCGCTCCCAGCGCGACCCTCTGTTTTTCGCCTCCGGAGAGGGTATGGGGAGGCCGGTCCATCAGGGAATCGAGTCCTGCCAGTTTGCTCGCCCAGGCTAATCTTTTTTCGATTTCAGATGGCCCCATTCCCAGGCTCTCCAGACCATAGACCAGCTCCGACTCTACGGTCTGATTGAAGAGCTGAGCATCGGGATTTTGAAAGACCAGTCCTGCATGGCGAAACAGCTCGCAGACAGGATGCTGGCGGGTGTCGAGTCCATCCACCAGAACCTTTCCGGTCAACCTCCCTTGATGAAAATGGGGAACCAGTCCGATACAGGCGCGGCAAAAGGTTGACTTACCGCTTCCGCTTGTACCTGCAACAAGGACGCTCTCTCCCGGATGGACATTCAGGTCAACACCATCGAGAGCCGGGGTATCTGCACCAAAGTAAGAGTAGGAGACTCCTTCAAAGCGGAGGATCATCCGATCATCAACCTCTGTCCGGTTTTAATCTGACGAGACCGGCCCGTTCGAGAAGCTTCAGACCAAAGATGCCGATAATCGCCCCCGTGATCGTGCTTCCGGAAAAGGCGATGATCAGACCTCCAAGGGCCATGGTCTTTCCCATCAGAACAGGAGCAACGATCAATACGCTGACGACGGCCCCGAGAAGTCCCGTTCCCACGATTTCTCCCAGGGCTCCGATATAGATATTATGGCTATAACGATAGGCGATGCCTGCGAGGAAGGCGCCGATCATCCCGCCGGGAAAGGCAAGCAGCGTGCCTGCGCCCAGGGCATTGCGAAGAATACCAATGATGAGGGCGATGCCGGTCGCCCACCACGGGCCGAGGAGGATGGCAGCCAGGACATTGATAAAATGCTGGGCTGGATTTATCTTGGCAATGCCAATCGGAATGCTGGTGAAAGGCGAGATGGCAACCCCTATGGCAACGAGGATCACTGCCCTTGCAATCTTCCGCGTTTCCATATCTTTCCTCCTCTTTCTCCCCCTCTCCCCAGGCGGGAGAGGGCGGGGGTGAGGGGGAATGCGGCATGCCCACCCCCACCTCATTCCTCCCCCATCAGAGATTGTGTCGCAATGTGGGAATTGGGATGTTTGTCATTCTGAACGAAGTGAAGAATCTAATGATTTCAACTGAATCGATCATAGAGATTCTTCGGCTATCGCCTCAGAATGACATTACGACACAGTCTCTCAAGGGGGAGGATAATACTTGTTTGTCATTGGGTGACGAACCCATCATTTAAGCCTTTATTTTAATTCCTTTGCGCATCTGATCGGGTGTTATTGAGAAGAGGGCGTCGAGAAATGCGGGCTTAAATGTCCCCGGTCCATTTGCCTTGAGAGCGGCCTGTTCTCCGGCCAGACCAAAGAAGGCCACCGCACTCACCGCAGCAGCCATGGGATCGCTCTCCACGGCCGTGAAGGCTCCGATGACTGCGGTGAGCATGCAACCCATGCCCGTGACCTGACTCATCATCGGATGCCCATTCTCCACAATCACTTTCTTCCCGGAAGAGACGATGAGATCCTGAGGGCCGCTGGCGGCCACAACAGCTCCTGTCTTTTCGGATAAATGTTCTGCGGCTTGATGCAGATTCCCCGGCCCTGCAACCGAATCAATTCCGGCCAATCGGCCCTCCCTTCCTGCGAGGGTTCCGATTTCAGCCTGATTTCCTCTAATGACCGTAACCCGGAGTGCAGATAGAATCCTCTCGCAAGACTTGATCCGGAATTGAGATGCGCTTACTCCGACCGGATCAAAAAGGACGGGATGGCCTTCTTTGTTTGCCTGAAGACCTGCCAATAGCATGGCTTCTACCCGAGCCGGTGAGGGTGTTCCTAAATTAAGCACCAATGCATCTGCCCTGGAGGTAATCTCCTCTACCTCTTCAGGAGCAGAGGCCATGATCGGGCGGGCGCCGAGGGCATGGAGCGAACCGGCGACTTCGTTGGCAGTAACCCAGTTGGTGATCGTGTGAACAACGGGTTTTTCTTCCCGAACTCTTGAAAGAACCTGTATGAGGCGCTCCGTTTGAAAGACCATTGTCATCTCCACTGGGTATGTGAATCCAACGCATCTTCACATACTCCGTTCGCCCTGAGCCTGTCGAAGGGTGAACGATATCGAGGGGTTTCGTTCATGGTTCGACAAGCCTGTCCTGAGCAAGGCGTTCATCCTTCGAGAGCCTCAGGATGAACGGTGAGTCGAAGGGCCCACCAAGAATGGGATGTAAAGTAATTCATGATGTACGGACAATAGAAATAAAAAAACCGGCCCTGAAGGGCCGGCATCTTTTTTAGGTCACCTGTCGGTCCCTCCGCTGGTATGATCCAGGTCAGGTTCAGCGGGTCGGTGACTGTCCGGTCACCCTCTCAGCCAGGCCTATCCCAACTCCCCGCGACATTTCTAAAACTTTAAACAGAAATATAGGGCAGATTCGAAGGGAAGTCAAGTTAAGCTGCAGGGATGCGGCTATGGTCAGGCAGGATGCCTGACCTATTGATCGTCGGGGAATGCCTAACCTATTAATCGCGGCACAATCCATGGCCTATTGATGACGGAACAATGCATGGCCTATTGATAGCCGAGTCCCGCGAAACGCGGGATTGCCTCGGTAAGGTGCTATATTTTTTATTAAAAGGATTACTCAATTTAAATTAAAACAAGGGGGAGGTAAGACAGGATAAAGAATAGGACGAAATGGAAGTCAGGAAAGAGACCCCGGAGGAATCCCCAGGGCCTCTTCCTGGGTTGAAGGCATTTCTGCTTTAGCTGATTACGACAACATTTGTTGCCTGCAGTCCTTTCGGACCCTGAGAAACCTCGAATTCTACCTCATCGCCTTCGTAAAGGGATTTGAAACCGTCCCTCTTAATGGCGGAGAAGTGAACGAAGACATCATTTCCGTCGTCTCTGGAAATGAACCCGAAGCCCTTCTTCTCATTAAACCATTTAACTTTACCTTTGGCCACTACAACTCACCTCCTTTCTTCTTTTAAACTTAAGTAAGTTGTAATAGCCTTTGGTCCCAACAAAAAAAGCCACAAAAGTTTTCAGAAGCACTTTTGTGACCTTTCTTTGATCCAAAACATATACTTCTTACAACCTACGGAACTATTATTGCACATTGATTCTTAAAAGTCAACGGTTTTTTTATAAACGAATATCACTAGGAAATTCATTAAGATACGTGTGTTTAAGTGTATTTTTAACCTTCTCTATCTCAAATGTGACAGCATGGAGTTTTTTTGAGATCAGCTGCCCCGGATTGATGGAGAGCGTCTCTCCAATCAAATCAAAATAGGAACCTGAAACCTGCGGCGCCTCATGAATGTGGCCATGAAGGGTGACAAGGGGTTGATGCGATTCAATGAAGGCTTTGAGCGATCGACTTCCTGCTGATTTTCGTCCCTGAATCATGTCCAGCCGGGTCCCGAAAGGAGGGGAATGCATCATATAGATAGCTCTCTCCGGGAAGAAAGGTTTCGGAAGTCGATCCAAATCCTGTTGAATTGTTTCCCGACTCCTTAAGTAGAGATAGGGGTCGATGGCGGTCAGCTCATCACTTTGGTCAGAGGTTCTGATATAAGATGGATTCTTCTGCGGAGGCCAGGGCGATTCAGGATCATCCATCTTCTCATAATCCTTTGGCCGGAAAGGAGTAGGAGGAACGAAAGGATAGCCGACGATTTCATATCCATTTCCGAGCCGGTAGATTTTCTGGTTGAGATCGATCAATCCTTCTGCCGGCTCTCTAAAGATGAAAGGATAACCAAGGTCCCAGTTTCCGGCAATGAGAAAGAGGTGTCTGACACCGGTTGTTTCTATCACTCTTTTAAAGAAAGGCAGGAGGAACTGGTCGATGAAGGCCTTCTGATTCGGAATCATGTCCTCGTAACGTTTCGTCGGAGGAAAGGAAGGGAGAAGATCGCCCCCTAAGGCGATCTTCTCTGCGGATGAGGATCGGGCCACGTCCAGGAGTTCATGGTAAAGATAGATCTCGCCATGGAGGTCAGAAGCGTAGAGGACTTTCACTCTACACCTCATACTCCTCGACGAGGACCAACTTGTCTTTCTTCTTGACCAGTTTGAACGTCATTTTGCAGTAGGAACAGAGAATGAGATCGCCTGCACCCTCATCGCCATCCATGGGAATATCGGCATCGCAAATAGGGCATTCCATATCAGCAGCCATAGGTCGTCTCCTTAGCAGGATGCTGAAAAACGCCCATCTACTTCGTTCCCCTCATCCTTCGTCGTTGCAACGTACCTTCTAGTACGCCTCACTCCTCAGGATTTCGCCTGTCTGCGCGAAGCCGCTTCGGCGAAGGCAGGGGCGCCTTGTATCTGGGTATCTGGGCATTTTTGAGCATCCTAAATAAAAAAACTTATTCAGCAATCTATTAGAGTCTTGAATATTTGAAATTGTAAAAAAAGTCAAGTCCCCTCACCCCACCCTCTCCCCCCAGAGACTGTGTCGTAATGTCATTCTGAGGCGATAGCCGAAGAATCTCTATGATCGATTCAGTTGAAATCATTAGATTCTTCACGGAGTTTACCCTGAGCGGAAAAGAGAGACTCCTCGCTTCGCTCAGAGTGACAGTAAGCGAAGGGTTCAGAATGACAAACATCCCAATTCCCACATTGCGACACAGTCTCCCAGGGGAGAGGATAAAGGTGAGGGGAGGGTTGAATATTTTTCTTGCATCGGGGTCTAATATCTTATAGATTTAAATAAGGAGTGAAAGGAGAGAATTCCATGAGCAGGAGATTGATCATCCTCTTTTTGCTGGTTGTAATCAGCGGGATGGCCATCCTATTATGGGGCTGCCCGCCTCCTGTGGTCCTTGTCAGACCACCCGAACCGAGAGTCGAAGTTTACGGGGATCCTTCCTATCCGGATGCTGTCTGGAGACCCGGGCACTGGGAGTATCGCAGAGGGGATTGGGTCTGGGTTCCCGGTCACTGGACAAAACGTCCGAGGCCGCATGCGGTCTGGGTTCCAGGACACTGGGAACCGAGAGGCAGAGGCTGGGTCTGGGTTCCAGGGCACTGGGATAATCGATGATTAGTAATGAGTTCGGAGTTCGTAGTTCGGAGTAAAAAAAAGAAAATATGTTTCATTTTCTTAATCTCCGAACTCCCTGCCTGCGGCAGGCAGGCGAACTAAAAACTCCGAACTGGAGGTTTGGAGTATGTTCGGTCTGGGTCTTCCGGAAATTCTGATCATTCTCGTCATCATCTTACTTCTTTTCGGGGCAAAGCGGCTTCCTGAGATCGGCGAAGGTCTCGGGAAGACGATCAGGGAACTGAGAAAAATAAAGGAAGAAAAAAAGCCGGAGAAGGAGAAAGAGGGAGACAATCAGAAGGGAGGCCTTATCTCCGATTTGAAGAAGGAGGCTGAAGATATCCCTGGCCTGAAAGAGGCCAGGGATATCAAAGAGACCGCCGATAAAGTAAAGAATATAACGAAACTTCTAAGATAAGCAGGAATGATTTTTTTAATCTCCCGAAATAAATGCCCGTGTCTTACCCCTTACCTCTTGATTGACCACGGAACCCGGCCACCTCCCTGTCAGAACGTCTGCAACGTTTTTGGCTGTCCTGCGTTTTAGTTCACTGATCGATTCCTCTGAATAGAAACCGACATGAGGAGAGAGAATGACATTCTCCATTGTGAGCATGGGATTTCCGGAATCGGGCGGCTCTTTCTCCAGCACATCGAGTCCTGCACCGGCGATAAGACCTTTTTCCAGCGCCTGAATCAGAGCCCTTTCATCGATAATGGGTCCCCTCGAGGTATTAATGATCAGGGGCTTCTTCTCCATCTTTTGAAATTCCTTCTCTCCGATCAGATGGCGGGTCAAGTCATTTAAGGGACAGTGGATGGAGATGAAGTCTGATTCCATTAAGAGGGCATCGAGATTCGTCAATTCAATCCCCTGTAGGCTGGTTTTGAGATAGGGATCAAAGGCAATCACACGAACCCCGAAAGAAGAGAGCTTCTTTGCCACTTCGAGGCCGATCTTTCCGGAACCGATAAGGCCCAGCGTCTTTCCCCTGATCCTGTGGATGGGGATCCCTGAATGGAAATCCCACCGGCCGGATTTTACCTTCTCATTGAAGAAAGCCGTTTTTCTCGTCAGGGATAGAATTAAAGCGATGGCGTGATCCGAAACCTCGTCGATGCAGTAATCCGGGACGTTCGCGACAATGATTCCTAAATCGGTAGCGGTTTTGAGGTCGATGGAATCGACTCCGACTCCAAAACGGGCAGCGACCTTACATTTTGGAAGATGTTCAAAAACCCTTCGTGTCAGGAGCGCGTACTGGTTCAATAGCCCATCCGCCTCTTTACAGGCCCGGATCAGCTCCTCTTCCTCTCTGACCTGAGCTAAAACCAGTTCTGCTCCGATTCGACCCATTTCCTCTTTCTCCTCTTCGATGGAGCCATGGTCGCAATCGGTGATGACTACCTGAAATTTATTCGGTCCCATTTTTTGTATCCTTATTGTTATGGAATGAGAATCACTTTGGCAGCCTGACGACTCTCCAATAGATGGAATGCCTCTTCCCATTGTTCGAGAGGAAGTTTGTGGGTGATTAATTTCTCCAGGGGGAGAAGACCTTTCGAGATGAGGCTGATGGTCCTCTCCCAGGAGGTCCAACTGCTGGAGAAGCAGAAGTCGAACCGAATGGCCTTAAAGATTCCTCGATCATAAGGGATCGAAATTTCCGGTTTCCCTGATACTCCAATAGCGCAGACCCTCCCCAACCTTCTTACCATTTCGAAGGCCTGGGAGATTGCCTTTTCACCTCCGGAGGTTTCGATGAGAATATCGACTCCCAGGCCATCGGTAAAGCCTAAAATCTTCTGGACAGGATCCTCTTTATCCACATTAATGATGAAATCGGCTCCCAGTTCCCTGGCCTTTTGAAACCTTATCCCCTCTGCAGAACTCCTTCCGGTGATTCCCACCATTCTCACTCCTGCCATCTTTGCAATGGCAAGAGAGATGAGGCCAATCGGGCCTGGACCCGTGATGAGGACGGTCTCTCCAGCCTGAACTCGGGATCTTTCGAGAATGGATGTGACGCAGATCGCTGTGGGCTCAATGGCCGCTCCCACTTCAAAGGGAATATTTTCCGGAAGGCGATGGAGGAGTCGGGCAGGACCGGCAACCCATTTTGCATAGGCGCCATTAACGCCAATACCATAAGGTCTTTTCTTCTCGCAGGCCTGTGGAAATCCGCTTTGACAAATGAAACAGACACCACAGGAGCCAATTCGTGTCTCGCTCACGATTCGATCCCCGGCTTTCCAGCCTTTAACCTCCTTTCCGATATCGGAAAGGACACCGGAGAACTCATGCCCCAGGGTGACTGGAGGCCAGTAGGGATGATTATCATGGTAGATATGAAGGTCGCTTCCGCAGACCGAGACAGCCTTGACTTCAATCAAGACTTCGTCGTCCTTCACCTTCGGTTCAGGAACGTCCCGGATTTCGACCAACCCCTTTCCCTTCCCATATTTCACCACGGCTTTCATTTTGTAGCCCCCATTAACAAATCTCCCTTGATTCCCCTTTTCTAATGGGGGAATGAGAGGGATTAGCCCAGATGCTTGATTCTCGGGATGTATTTTTCTTCTAAAGAACGGTTGGCTTCGTCCCCGCCTGGCAGATTGGCGCTCATCCACAAAGGAGGTTGGACTCTCATCTCCATCAATCTTTTTACCGTCTCGATCATAAGCAAGTTGATCGTGAACACGTTGCAAAAGGTGGAGGTTGGCCCTGTCTTCTGGATACAGCCCTTTATCTCCACCACCGCATCTCCATAGGGAAGATGACAATTTAAAAAATAGTCCACCTCTTGGTAAAGGTTTTTGCCAGATGGATGACGTGAAGGATGATCTTTGGGGAGAGCATCTGCAAAGGAACGGGAGGTGATCCCGATCGTAATCATCTTTCGCTTTTTTGCCTCTAAGACCGTATCGATACACATGGCGTTGACGCCATAGGCATTGACGATAATAATCACTTCTCCAGGCTTTCGCCCCACCCGATAAGCGTCCAACACTTTTAAAGCATATCCTGGTGTGCGTTCGATGAGATTGGATCGTTTAGCCCCATGGATGAGATTGGTCCCCGGGTCTAAGATCGCATTGATCGGTGCCAGTCCGCCTGCTCTCCAGAGGACCTCTTCGGCAGCCATATTGGAATGTCCGCCAGGGCCGATGACATGAACAGGTTCCTCCCTGGCAATGGATTCGGCCACGACTCGAGAGCTCTTCTGAATCGTCTCAATCTCTCCGAGGATTTTATCCATGATCTCTACAAGGGTATTTCGATAAAAGATCGCTTCAGCGTTCATCCTTCCCTCCTCTCAAATAGATATTCAGCCGTCCTGACGAGGGTGACAATGATCATGATGGCGCCGCATATGGGAACGGCCATGTAGGCATATCCTGTCGGAAGGTCCCAGGTATCGAAAGGGATCCGCATGCGTATTCGGGTGACTTCGATCCCTTTATAAACGAGGAGTCCTAAGAATATCAACATGACGAGATCCATGATGAAATGCATGCGTTTCTGAACATGGGGCTTCATCCGGGTGATAAAGAAATCGACCACCAGATGACCTTTTCCGGCGTAGAGAACCGTGCCTCCGATAAAAACGATCCAGATAAAAAGCAAACGGGAGAAGTCAGGCTCCCAGAGCCAGGCAACTCCCCAGAAATATCTCAACAGGATGCGGAGGATATTCAGGCTGAACAGCATTAGGAAAAGAGCGCCTGTTAATCCTGTAAGTGTTCTCATTGTTCGTGTCATCCAACCCATCATGACCGGCCTCACTATAAGATCAGATTGGGGATGTAAAGAATCAATTGGGGAATATAGGTGCAAAGAAAGAGGACAACGATAAGCGCAAGCGTATACGGCCACACATGTCTGACCAGCTGCTCAAACTCCAGATCGGCGATCTTGGCCTCTAAAAACAGGAGGGCCCCGATGGGAGGGGTGAGGAGTCCGATCATCAAATTGATCACTACAATGACTCCGAAATGGGTAGGATCCACTCCGAGTTTAGTCGCGGCAGGCAGGAGGACCGGAAAGAAGATCAGCATGACCGGCACCGCATCCAAAATGCAGCCCATGAAGAGAAAGAAGATGTTCGCCATGAGAAGGAAGGTAAATCGATTTAAGTTCAGGTCGGCGATGAGCAAACCCAGCTTATCCCCGAGCTGCTCCGAGGCCACAATGTATTGATACAGACCTACTACGGCAAAAATGATCATGATGGATGTTGAAAAAACCGCTGCTTTCGAAAATAGCTTGGGAATTTCCTTAAATCGGATCGTCCGGTAGACAAAAAGGGAGACCAGGAGAATGTAAAAATTGGCCAGGACCGCAACCTCCACAAGGGTGACGATCCCCCAAACGACTCCAAGAATGATGATGATGGGGGCCAGCAAAGCGAATATCGTGTCTTTGAGCAGATTAAAAAGAATCTTCGGATCCAGCGGTTTTTTTACCACAGGATAATTCTTTCTTCGAGTGGTGATAGCCACCGTCATCGCCAGGAATAACCCCATCATCAGCCCCGGAATGACTCCGCCGAGGAAAAGCCTTCCGATCGATAATCCACTGATCACTCCGATAAAGATCATTGGAATGCTCGGGGGAATAATCGGGCCGATGACAGCTGCCGCCGCATTGATCGAGGCGGCAAAAGGCCGATCATAGCCCCGCTCCTTCATGGCGGGGAGGAGCACCGAAGAGACCGCGCTGGCATCGGCCACCGCCGAACCGGAGACACCGGCCATGATGACATTGACCACGATGGCCACGTAGGCCAGTCCGCCCCTGAAGCGTCCCACAAAGGTGTCGGCAAAATCGGCAAGCTTACGGGTGATCCCAGAGGAGTTCATTAACTCCCCTGCAAGCATGAAGAACGGGATGGCGACCAGCGTGGGAATATCCACACCACTGACCATCGTTGAGGCGAGTATCTTTAAGGAGACCTCTCCGCGGATCAGAATATAGATCATTCCGCTGATTCCCATAGATGTCCAAATGCTGAAGCCAAGTCCGATCAACAGAAAGAGCAATACAAACAAGATGAGTATCATCGACATCCTCAAAGAGAAAAACGGGGGGAAATCATCCCCCCAATCAAAACCACCTTACTTCAAGGCGCTGATCTTTTTCAGTAACCCGGCCGGCCACTTCGTTCCTTCAAAACTGTCAAAGGCTCCCTCCAGCCTCTTACGGACCGATTCCAGATCCAGTTGCGGCGGCGTAATGACGGTCATCTTTGTTTTGAGGGTATCATAGACGGATCCGAGTTGTTTTAGTGTGAGTTCGGTTTCGTAGTTACCCGATTTCTCGGCTGCATCGAAGATCATCTCTTGATCTTTCTTAGAAAGTTTTTTCCAGAAAGGCAGGGCCATGTAAAAAGTCTCGACGTCCCGAATGTAGTCAGTCTTCATGTAATATTTCTGGACTTCGAAGAGGCTTGCAGATTGAACGACGATGGCGCCGTTCTCCTGGGCATCCACAATCCCTGTCTTCAGAGCCATATAGAGTTCTGAGAAGGGAACCTGTTGGGGTAAGGCGCCAAGAGTTTTCATTGTTGTGAGCACCGTGGGGCTGGCAGCGGTCCTGATCTTCAAACCTTTTAAGTCATCTGCTTTGTAAATGGGCTTATCCCTTGTGCTCAGGCCTCTGGGAGCCGTATCGCCATTGATAGTCACGATCTTGATCCCGGAGTCTTTTTCTGCCTTTTCCTGAACGGGTTTGAAGAAATCGGATAAAAGGGCCTTGCTCATATGTGAATAATCTCTAAAGAGAAATGGGATGGCGGTGATTTCATAGGCCTCTCCCCCTTTGATCCAGGCAAAGGTGTTGATTCCACCATAGACCATCTCTAAGTCCCCCGTTTGCATCTGGGCAAACATCTCCTTCGGTCCACCCAATTGGCTGTTCGGGAAGACCTTAATTTCGATCCTTCCACCTGACTTTTGGTTCACCATGTCTTTAAATTTCAGAGCCGCCATATGGGTTGGATGGTTGGTATCCCGGATGTGCCCCAGCCTTATCGAAATCTTTTCTTCCGCTCCAGCGGTAAAGGTCAAACCCAATGTAAAAATAAGGAAGACCAATATACAAGATAGCTTTTTCATACTCTTCTCCTTTCTAAATGTATTTTTCACTAAAATTCAGAATAAGATCCAACCAAAGATATTTGAAATTTCCCCATCTATTCCCCTCCCCCTTCGACGGGGGAGGGTGAGGGTGGGGGTGAAAAAGAAAAACCTTAGGTCCCCCTCCCCTTCATCCCCTCCCGCCAGGGGAGGGGAGATTCTTGGGGGGACATTTTCAAAATGTTAGAAGAAAATTCTCAGATTTAAACAAGTAAGAATCTAATGTCATTAAACGGTTCCAATCACCTCCTTTCAGATTCTTGCTTTTTAAACCCTGATTCCGGTCAAAGGGTCAAAGAAGTCTTCGATCATTGTCAATGGAGGGCGTGGACTTCTCTGCCCCAACGGATCGTTTTAAGAACTCTCAAGCGGTCCATTCCAGGCTCATAGTCGAACATGACAAGATTTGCCGGAGCGCCGGGCTCCAGCGTTCCGTAATTGCCGGGAGCGCCCAGGAGACGGCCGGGATTCCGGGAGCAAAGGGGAATCGTTTCCCCTAAACTGTATCCGGTGAACTCCATGAACCTTGGAATATCCCAGTCCAGAAGATGAGCAGCGCCGGCGAGGCTCTCGGTGCCTGGGAGTCCCAAATGTCCATCATCCAAGACCCGAACATCGACCTCGTTCCACCGATAGAGCCCGGGTTTAAGGCCGCCGAGGTAGGCCGCATCGCTTACCAGGATTAATCGATCAAGCCCCTTGGCTCGCGCAAAAACTTGAACCACTGATTTTGGCAGATGAAAACCGTCACAGATGATCCCGGCCATGAGCCGGTCTTCTGCCAGTTGCTCCCAAAGGTAATTCTTGAGGCGAGGGATCATGGGGTGACTTGCATTCCCAAGGTGGGTGGACAAGCTTGCGCCCGCCTCTACCGCTGCCCTGATTCGGTCTGGGGAAGCGGCTGTGTGGCCGATCGCTGCTATCACGCCCATCGAGGTGATTTCTTGTATAAACTCGAGGGCTCCTTCCCATTCCGGGGCGAGAGTGACAAGGATGATTCGTCCTTCAGCCGCCTCCTGCCACTGCTTGAATTCGTTCAAATCAGGCGGACGGACATAGGCGGCATTATGGGCACCGCGGGGACCATCCGCTGGAGAAATGAATGGGCCTTCGATATGGATGCCTGAAATCGCATGCGCAATATCTTCTGAGTCACGAATGGCCTGGCTGATGATCCTCAGGTTCCTGAGAATCCGTTCCATGGGACTGGTGATGATCGTTGGAAGATGCTGGGTTGTTCCGGAACGGTTCAGATGGGAAATGATTTTTACGATCTGGTCTTCAGAAAAATCTTCAAGGCTGTAATCGTTTCCCATATAGCCGTTGACCTGCATATCGAGAAAGCCCGGAGAGATATAGGGAAGATGTTCATTTGTTTTGAGCGGGGTTACGTTTCGGATCGAGGCCCCCTGCACCTCTATCTGGACTGGCTTCCCTGTTAATACGAATATCCCTTGATAGGCCATGGTCAAATTACCCCGAGATCATTCTTGTCTTGGAGTAAGACTTGTTAATTGGTCCATTGAATAGACATCTGATTAACCCCACCCCCACCCTTTCCCTCCCCCTGAAAGGGAGGGAAAGCGTCATGCGCTTCGCGTGATTCCTCCCCTTTCAAGGGGGAGGCTAGGAGGGGGATGGGGATTTGTCGGAGCATTATAAATATGTCTTCCCAATGGACTCATTGGTACTCCAGCCATTATGTTTATCCGGCCGACTCTTTGATCATGGGAAGAATTTCCCCGCCCCTTCGAAGCACTGCTACCTTCGCATCGCGACCCAGTAGCCCAAAAGCCCTGTCCAGGGCCTCCTGCGGGTCCTCCGCATGAATAAATCCAAGCCGTTCTTTCTGCTCTTTCGATATTCCTTGAGAGACAAATATCCCCTTCGCCCTTTCTTTGATCACCCTGCCCACGTGGACGAGATGGGCTGCCGCTGTCAATTTTTGGATCTTCTTCTCCCGGATCCATTGATCCACCCTTTCAAATTGTTGGTATCCCAGCTCTAAAACCTCTGGATGACTGGGAGAGACTCCCTCCGGACAGGGAGATATCAGAATGACCACGCCATCCTGTCTCACGGCCAACTCTGAGGCATAGATTCCCTTGGCGGCCAGCCAGAGCTCCGAGTCATAGGGATGGGAGTCGGTGATGACGATATCGGCCTCCCGGGGCAACTCCGATCGATAGATTTCGAGCGACTGTTTCGCACCGGATCGGTAGGCAAGGAAAGGATCTCCTGTCACCACAGCGACCAATCTTCCGGAACCGTCCTGGATGGTATTCACAATCCATTTCAACGCCGTCTTCCTGGCGACCCTTTCGATCTCTTCCTTGACAGGGTTTTCAATCTTGCCCAGAATCTCCCGGCCCCTGAATTGAGCGCTGAGCCAGTGGGTTCTCCCTGTGGTCTCCTCGCCGCAGATTCCCGGTTGAATGATATTCCCACCCCCGCTGAATCCGGAGACCCGGTGAGGGACAATCTGGCCGATACCCATGATGAAATCGACTTCTTTGACCATTCGGTTGACAAGGACCGGGGTCCCTGTTTCTGTCTCTCCCAAATTGATCAACTGAGAAGGTTCCCACCATGAATGGTTGATGATGGGATATTGTTCCAAAATTTGTCGTCCAAACTTAGTCATCAACTCCTCTTCGGTCATGGGGCGATGGGTTCCAAGGGCCACGAGAATTTTGATGCTCTCTTTTTTAACTCCGGCTCCCTCCAGCTCTTTGATCAAATAAGGGAGAATTTTCCGGACAGGCGTGCTCCTTGTATAATCATCCACCACCACCAGCACCTTTTCCCGTCCGTTAAGCATCCGGGTCAGAGGGTCAGCTCCTGTGGGGTGAGAGAACGCTTCTTTAATGATTTGTTCTTCGCTCTTATCGACCTTGACGATGGAAGGGAAGAAAAGACCGAGGAGGTTTCTTTCGGGAACATCCACGGAATCGATATCAGGATAAGGGAATGCAATACGCATAAAAAGCCCAATGTTCAATGGTCAATATGCAATTTTCAATTTTCAACTTTTACTGATAATTGATCATTGGTCATTGACAATTGATAACTGTTCATTTTCCTCGTGCTTCTTTTATGGCTTTGAGGAAGGCTCGTGTGTTTTCCGTGATGATATGGAACTTCTTCTCCTTGACTGCCTTCTTATCCACCAGTTCCCCTCCTGCTCCAAGGGCAGTGGCTCCGGCCTTGATAAAGGCCCCTGCATTCTGGAGGTTCACGCCACCAGTCGGGACGAGAAGGATCTGGGGAAGGGGGCCTCTTAAAGCCTTAATATATTCCGGGCCTCCTAATTGAGCGGCAGGAAAGACCTTCACCATATCTGCCCCGGCATTCCAGGCCGAGAGGATTTCGGTGGGAGTCATTGCACCCGGAATGACGACAGCGCTGTAACGATGGGCCAGAGCAATGAGATCGAGGTTGAGGGTGGGGCTGACAATGAATTGGGCGCCCGCAAGGAGCGCAGCTCTTCCGGTCTCCGGATCCAGAACCGTGCCTGCGCCCATCACGATCTCATCCTTATATTTCTGAGTCAACTCTTTGATGACATCGATTGCGCCGTGAACGCTCATCGTTATTTCAATGAAACTCACTCCGCCCTCTTTAATGGCATCCGCTACGTCAATGGCTTCTTGAGCCGAAGTCACACGGATCACCGGAATCAATCCCTCGTCGATCATTCGATTTAAAATTTCTCGTTTTTCCATTTTCGTCCCCCTCAATACCGCATAGCGCATAGGGCAAAGCGCATAGCGTGTAAACATTTCAATAATCTAACGCAAATTACGAAAATCTACGACTGACCTTATGCGGTTCCTTAACTTTGCATTTTACATTTTTCATTTTGCAATTTGCATTGACACTTAACCTTACCTCGATATCCTCGACCCCGCACCTTTCAACTGGGCCTCCACTTCCTCCAGGGTACTCCAGTTAAAATCTCCCGGGATGGTGTGTTTGAGGGCGGCGAAGGCATTCCCATATTGGACGCCCTTTTGGACATCCTTTTCTTTAACCCAGGCATAAAGAAAGCCTGACGTAAAGGAGTCTCCTGCGCCCACACGGTCGACGATCTCCACCTCATACTTTCTATCCCGGATGATCTTCCCATCCTGATAGGCGATGGCCGTCCAGTTATTCTTCAAGACGGAGAGGTCATCTCTCAGTGTGATAACGACGATTTTGAATTTGAAGGTCCGGGCCAGCCTTTCTGCAACAGCCTCATAATCATTTTCTTTGATTCCAAAGACGACATTCGTGTCCTCCTCCGTCGTGATCAGGATGTCGACGTCCGTCATCATGGGTTCTTGAATCTTTTTGGCTTCGGCCGGTGACCAGAGTTTCTTGCGATAATTGAGATCGTACGAGACCGTACAACCTGCCTTCTTGGCGGCCTTCAGGGCTTCCACCGTCGTTTCCGATGCGGAAGCGCTTAAGGCCGGAGTGATGCCGCTCATATGAAAATGTTTCGATCCAGTCAATATTTTAGCCCACTCAACCTCTCCAGGTTGAATCATACTTATCGCGGAGTGCGACCGATCATAGAGAACACTTGAGGCCCTTGGCGACGCCCCGAACTCAACAAAATAGAGACCTGCCCTTCCTTTATTGGACCAAACGATATGGGAACAATCGACACCAAACTGCTGGGCCCGGTCGCGAACCAAATAACCGAGACCATTCCTCGGAAGCTTTGAAACCCAGGCGCTCTTCAAACCAAAGCGGGTGACCCCGGTCGCTACATTGAGCTCGGCTCCGCCTGCATGAACATCGAGGCTCTGGGTCTGCTCCAATCTCTGAAAGTGAGGCGGTGAAAGCCTCACCATTGCTTCTCCAAACGTCACCACATCGTACATAAACGGTCCTCCTTCCTCAGCATTTTAATGAGGTCATTTGGAGATCCATGATCTCACCACATCGACGGCGACGGCTGCATCTGGCGCATAACCATCGGCGCCAATCTCCATTGCAAAGCGTTCGGTTACAGGCGCCCCTCCAATGATGATCTTAACCTGGTCTTTCTGCCCAGCCGCTTCAAGGGCTTGAATCGCCTTCTTCATCTCAACCATGGTGGTTGTCAGGAGGGCTGACATCCCCACCACCTGGGGTCTGTGCTCTTTGACCGCCTCCACAAACCGGGAGGCAGGAACGTCGATCCCCAGATCGATCACATCAAAACCGCCTCCCTCGATCATCATGACCACAAGATTCTTTCCTATGTCGTGAAGATCGCCTTTGACTGTCCCGATCAGGACCTTGCCCGCAATTGTCTCTGTCGATTTGGAAAGAATGGGTTTGAGGATGGCCATGCCTGCATGCATGGCCCGGGCAGCGAGGAGAACCTCGGGGATGTAAATCTCGCCGTTCTTAAACCGGACGCCTAATCGGTCCATAGCCTGGATCAGCCCTTCTTTCAGCACCCTCTCAGCCCTGTCTCCCGCGTCCAACGCCCCCTGAACCAGGTTCCTCACCTCATCCATCTTCCCTTGCGAGACGGATAGGTAAAACTTCTCTCCATCAATCATCTTGTCCTCCTCATATTATTTTCTGTCCCCAGATCGATTCCATGGATTTTCCCCCGATACTGAAATTGGAAATGGGACCTCAACGCTGCTCCGTCATCAGAATGGCTTTTTGGGGACAGATGTCAATGCAGGTTGAACAGCCGTGGCAGAGTTTTGAGTCAATGGATGCGGCTTCATCCGTCATGACGATGGCGTTGCAGTGTCCGATTTCAACACAGAGACCGCAGGACGAGCATTTTTCCGGGTCTACCTGGGCATAACCTGCCCAAAGCGTCAGTTCTGTAGCAGGCTTGATTTCCTGAAGGAGGAGGTCCCGGAAATCCCGATAAGTCTGAAAACCCATCTTCTTCATATAGTCCTTCAATGATCCCATCCATTTTCCAAGGAAGGAGAATCCAGAAAGCATGGTTTCCGTACAGACGCCGATCACATCGGCTCCGCACATCATCATTTCCACAGCATCTTCCATGGAGGCCACGCCGCCTGTACCGATAATGACGGGTGCGGGTCCAACTCTGTTTCGAATCTCGAAGACATCTCTCAGGGCAAGAGGTTTGATCCAGGGGCCTGAGAGGCAACCCATGGTATTCTGTCCCTGCAAGTTATAAATGGGTTTTTTATAATTCCAGATGTCGATGGGAGGGATTCCCAGCCGGTTTGCCACGCTCGAGACCGCGGATACACCTGCTTCAAAGGCCACATAGGAGACCTCGGCGATCCGGCCCCCTTCTGGGGTAATCTTGGCAATGAGGGGAAGACGGGTCACTTCCCGCGTCTTTTCGATGACGAGACGAACCGAGCGCTCATCCTGGCCCATGCTGGCCCCGGAAGAAGGCCGAGCCTCCTTCGTTTCAGGCGAGGAGAGATCCACATTGAAGGACATATTGGGACAGCAAAAATTGATCTCCAGCATGTGAGCTCCGGCCGCCTCGAATCTTATGGCCGCTTCCTGCCAACCCTCCAGATCACCCTTCACATAGGAATAATTCGCAATGAGGATCAGTTCCTTACATCTCTTCCTCCCCTCCTCCATCAAACGCAACCCCTCTTCCATGCTGAGTCGGTACTCGGCGGTGAAGGTGTGGAGTTTCTCCTTTTTAAGCCAACGATATCGCGGGTCAAAATTGAGGTAGGGCCTGGGATTAAACGTCTGCTTGATGGATGCGGCTGCCCAACCCTCGCGCTCTGCCTGTTCCAGCTGGCTGATCCATTTAACCGTGGGGCCTGAAGCCACCATAAAGGGATTCTTGAACTCCACGCCGCCGATCTTCACCGGTAGATCAAATAGGTCGTCCTTCATCGTTTGCCACCTCTTTCATTCTGAATATTTCTTCTCGATTTTCATCAACTCTCTTTCAACCCCCTCCTCAAGAAGGGGTTCTCTATCTGAAGCGAGAAGACGTTCCACGGCCTTCTCAGCCCTGCGGATGAGGCTCTCGTTTTCGCTGGCAGTGGACCTTTGAGCACGGATAAGGATCTTGGGCTCAAAGAAGGCTCCCCGGAAATGGGCGAGGGTATGGTCGGAGCTTAAGAATTCCCCCGTGATGCCGACCCGCCGGATCTCCTCGAGCGCTAAGGAGGAGTCATCCACACGAAAACCGGAGAGATATTTTTTCACCATCCCAATGATCTCATGATCGATGACCGCCTGAACAGGAGAGATGGTTTTCTCCGACTCCATGGAGCCCACGCCCCATATCACGCTGACCCGGGCCTGGGCGTGGGTGAGGGCGCCCAGCATCTTTTCAAGCGCATTCTGACCATCGTAGAGAAGAGAATCGGAACACATCCAGGAGGCAGAGGGGATTCGATAATATCGCGCCAGCTCAGCGCCTGCCACAGCAAGAAGAGCATTCTCCGGGCCGCCGGTCACGGGAAAGGCAGATCTCATATCCATCACATGGGCAAAACCGAGGTTGAAGAAGCAGGGCCTTCCCGGTTCAAGAACCTGATTGATGATGATGCCGCTCAATATTTCGGCTGTTCCCACAGCAGTTGTGCCTGCCAGGGTCACAGGCGAGGAGGCTCCTGCCATGGGTTCCCCATTGATGGTAGCAGGAATGCCATGTCCTGTCGTGGCTTTGAAAACTCCGAGGGCGAGAGAGGTCCACCGCAACGGTCCATGGGCAGTGAAACCCACGCTGAAGATGGGATTTTCTCTCAAGCCCTTCTCACCGGAGAGGACCTTACCCATTTCAATCATGGCTTCGCCTCCCCTGGGGGTAAAGGAAAGGGGCCTCAGATGTTTTCGAGTATTTTGGGCCATGATTCGAAAACCGACAAAATCGCGGTGCATCGGCGGGGTGTCCTCTATGCTCGTGCCGACAATCGCCTCTACATTTGGAAGCGCTTCTATGATGCGTGAAAAGTCAGCGAGGTCTTTTTGATGGATGAACCTGTGGCCCTCCTGATCCAGATAGAAGAGGGCAGCCCCTGTCCAGAAGGAGGACTCTGTCTCCGAAGTGACCTCCCTTTTGTTTCCTCTCCGGTCAGCAAGAAAGAATCTTTGAGGAGCAAGGGAGAGATATTCCTTCACCATCCCCGGAGGAAACCTGACCACCATGCTTTCCGGTCCGGATTGGGCCCCGCATTGGAGAAGCTTTTTGACGATCTCTTCATCTTCAATCCTGACGCCAGGATTCTCAAGGAGATCTTTGGCCGCTTGATCAATCTTTTCGATTTCGGTTTGACTTAACATGCTTCACCCCGTTAGAAAGGCCCGCTGCGGGCAGCGGGGATGATGGTTGTTCATTTTTTCAGCCAACACATGAATTAAATTCCCCGTGTGAGCTTACCCGTTAGAAAGTAGAAGATTTTCTAACGGGGTTCACTCCTCTATTCCAAGGTAAGCTTTTTTCACAATGGGATCCTCAGCGATTTCTTTCCCCGGACCTTTCGAAACCATTCTACCCGTTTCAAAGACATAGGCAAAATCTGCGATGGAGAGGGCCTTCTGAGCATTCTGCTCGACCAGGAGAATGGTTAACCCCTTTTTATTTAAATCCTGAATCATCTTGAAGATGCCGGAAACCAGCATGGGCGCAAGGCCCAGGGAAGGTTCGTCGAGGAGAAGATGGTTGGGTTCGGACATCAAGGCTCTGGCAATGGCAAGCATCTGCTGCTCTCCACCCGAGAGGGTTCCTCCGGGTTGATTCTGTCGCGCTTCAAGGACAGGGTATTGTTCAAAAACCTTTTTCATATTCTCTTCGATCCGATGCTTATCGTTCATCTGGTAGGCGCCCAGGATCAAATTTTCTTTCACGGTAATGGATGAAAAAATTTTTCGTCCTTCCGGAACCTGGACCACCCCTTTCTGGACGATTTTATGGGGAGGAAGGTGGAGACTCTTGCCGTCGAGAAAGATGCCCCCTCTGGTGATATTGACCATTCCGCTGATGGCATTGATCGTTGTGGATTTGCCGGCTCCATTGGCCCCAACAATGCTGATGACCTTCCTGTCCGGGATGATCAGGGAGATATCATCCAGGGCCATGACCCCTCCGTAGCGAACCGTTAAGTTGTTCACCTCGATCATCTTTTTTAACCTATCTTCTATCGGAACAGGCGCAGTTATTAACAGTCTCAAAATAGTAACAACATCAATTTGTAAAATCCCTCCTAACCTCCCTTTGCTAAAGGGAGGAATTACCCCTCTTTGGCAAAGAGGGGTGTGGGGAGATTTTCCAATGCTTATGTCAATTCCATTATGAGACTGTTAATAAAACCGTGCTTACCCCTCCAGGCTAACCTTCGTCTCCGAGGTAGGCCTGGAGAACAGCCTCGTTGCGCTGAATATCCTTCGGTTCTCCTTCTGCGATTTTCTTCCCGAAGTTGAGAACATAGAGCATTTTGCAGATATTCATCACAAGCTCCATGTGATGCTCGACAATAATGATCGAAAGATTCTTTTCCTCCTTCATTTTGAGGAGCGTCTCGATCAATTGATGGATCTCTTTCGGATTGAGGCCGGCTGCCGGCTCATCAAGAAGAAGGAGCTTGGGATTGGCCATCAGCGCCCTGGCCAGTTCAAGCCTCCTCTGAAGTCCATAGGGAAGGTTATAGGGAAACATGTCTCCATATTTCTCAAGCCCGAAATAGGCAAGATAGCTTCTGGCCAGCTCCTCGGTTTCCCCCTCCTCTCTTTTTACCCTTGGCCATCGGATCATCTCCTCCCACACCGTGTATCGGACTTTGATCCCGTAGGCCACTCTCAGGTTGTCCAGGACATTGAGATTCCTGAAAAGGCGGATGTTCTGAAAGGTCCGGGTGATTCCAAGGTCCGTAATCCTGTGGGAAGGCAGTCCGGTGATGTTTTTACCATAAAACCAAATTTCTCCGGTGTCCAACGGATAAACCCCGGTGATGAGGTTGAACACCGTGGTCTTTCCTGCGCCATTGGGTCCGATGATGCCGGTAATTTCATTCTCCCGCTGGACCATGGCAAATTGATCGACGGCTGAGACCCCGCCGAAGTTTTTCGAAATCGAAATAGCCTTCAGAACCTCCATCGCTATCCCTTTTTAGCCCTCCAGGAGAATAATTTTGTGGGTGAGAGTTCCCAGCTTCCGAAGATCCCTCCCGGACGGAAGATGGTGACGAACAAGACCGCAAGAGCGAGAAGCACGTCTCTCCAGACATCGACGAAGCGGAAGAATTCGCCGAAAGAGTAATAGACCACCGAGGCGATGATGGCTCCGGTAATGCTGTTCACTCCCCCCACAAAGGTGATGATGATCAGTTTTGCCGATTCAAGCCAGTTGAAGAGGTTGGGTTCGATGAACATGATCAGAAAGGCATAAAGGGCTCCTCCATAGGAGGTGATGGCGGAGCTGAGAATGAAGACCTTCATTTTGTGTGAGTAAACATTGATTCCCATCAATGAGGCGGCCAGTTCATCGTCCCGAATGGCAATGCAGTTTCTTCCGAATCGGGATCGCTTGAGGTTGTAGATGAGGAAGGTGATGAAGAGGATCGAGATGAGAATCATAGGAAGGTCGACCAGTTTCGGTATCCCGGCAATGCCCAAGGCTCCCCCCGTCAACTGGGCGAGATGAAGGAGAGCGGCCCGGATCATCTCTCCGAAACCGAACGTAACAAGGAGGAAATAGTCCCGGTGGAGCCGGAGGGTGGGAATGCCGATCAAAAATCCGACCGCACTTCCCATCAGAACGGCCATGAGGATAGCCATTGGAAAAGGAACATTGAAATGGAGATAGGCAATGGAAGCCGTGTAGGCTCCAATGGAGACAAATCCTCCCTGTCCAAGGGAGAAGAGACCTGTCAATCCGGTCATCAGGTAGGCCCCGAGAACCAGGATGGTATGGAGACAGGTGATCTCAAGGACTTTTATATAAAATTCCATGGGACCTCTAACCCCAATTGATTTAAAAATTTCGACAAAATCCCCTCTAACTCCCCTTTTCCAAAGGGGAGAACTCATTATCATCCCCCTTTAGCAAAGGGGGATTGAGGGGGATTTTAAACACTGACTCAGAAAGCTCTCTAATGGCCTCATCTTCTGGCAAACATTTCAATGAAGGAATAATTTATCACTCAATAAGGCTCTATGCTTTAATGATGTATCTCTTTCCTGCGATACCTTCCGGCCTGATCAGGAGAAGGACGAAGATTCCGGAATAGATGACAATTTGTGTTAACGACGACCCAATTTCAGCGATCAGAAGGCATTCAGCTCCTCCGAGCAGGAGCCCGGCAATGACCCCCCCGCCCAAACTTCCCATGCCGCCGATAATGGCGGCGATGATGCCCTTGAGGATCATGCTGCCGATAAAGGGATCGACGGAGTAAGTCATCCCAAGAAGGTAACCGGTGATCCCGCCAAGAACCCCTGCGATAAAAAAGGCTACTGAAATGACAAAATCGATATTCACTCCCATCAAGCTGGGCGTTCGAATATCGGTTGAAGCGGCCCGCAAGGCAATGCCTACTTTGGTCCGTTTCAGGACATAAGTGAGAAGCAACAGGACAAGGCCCGAGATGATGAGCATGAGCGTATAGGTCTTAGAAATGGTGAGGTTCCCAATATTAATGGATGTCTGTTTCATGAAGACCGGATAGGGATAGTAGTCATCTCCCAGGGTGGCTGCAAAGAACTGCTGGACCAGCATGGCGGCTGTAATGGAATTGACAAGGAAGAGGGTGAGGGGAGCTCCCTTGAGACGGATGGGCCTGAAGATCAGCTTTTCGATGATGACGCCGATCAAACCTCCGGCGAGCGTGGTGATGATCAGGGTGACGAGGAAATGGGTATAAATATATCTGGAGACAAAAAATCCAAAATAGGCGCTGATGGCCACCACCCCACTGTGGGAGAAGTTGGAGAATTTGAGGATGTTGAAGATGATGCCAAACCCGACCGCCTCCAGGGCATAGACCCCGCCGAGGGAGATTCCATTAAAGATCTGCTGGAGCAGGATGTTCAATTCCATGGCTCTTCTCCTCACTGAAAAACAGGTCGAACCCTGCGGGCAAACACAGAGATCATTCCCTTACAAGCTGTTTCCCAAATCGATTTAATGCATCGACAAGCTCAGCATGAGCGAAAAACTCAAATGGTTTCAACATAACACCGTTCGCCCTGAGCCTGTCGAAGGGTAACGGTTGGTTTGAGCAACAGCCCGCTTACGAGCGACATTCGCCGAAGCATGACTGATCCTTCCCGCAGAGCCAAGGTTTCCTGCCGGGCCGATGAAAAAAAGGCGAAGCCAAAAGATGGCCCCGCCCTTTACCGGATCTCCCTTAAAAATCTTTCTGGTAATATTTGAGTATGACCGTTTTAATCTGGTCTCCTTCAAATTTGAGGACCGACATCTTCAATCCCACAGGCCGGTGCGTTTTGGGGTCGATATTGATCGTTCCGATCACCCCTTCGTATTTCGTCGTGGCGGCCATGGCGTCTCTCACTTTTTGAGGGTCAGCCGATTTGGCCTTCTTGATGGCTTCGATGATGAAGCCGACATCATCCCAGCCGGAGAAGGAGTGGAGGCGAGGAAGTTCATTGTATTCGGCTTTATATTTGTCGATGAACACCTTTAAAGAGGGATCGTCCCGGGAGATATTGAGAGGGAAATAGGCTCCGTCTGCCGCAGGCCCTGCCACTTTGTCCATGGGTTCAAACCATGAGTTGTTGCCCAGGAAGGTGGTCTTGAGGCCCAATTCTCTGGCCTGTTTAGCCGCATTCGCATTTTCAGGCACGTAGTTCGGGATGTAGAGGCCATCGGGATTGAGGGCCTTTATCTTGGTCAACTGGGCTTTGTAATCCATGTCTCCTGCCTGGAAATCAAAAGAGCCCACCATCTTCTTTCCCCGCTTCTTGATATAATATTCAAACCCCTTTGCAAGCATAAAGGAGTAGGAATTGGAGGGCGTATAGAGCATGGCAAAGGTGTTCATCTTCAATTCGTCAATGGCATAACCGCCGATCAGATACGATTGCTGATAGCTGGAAGGCTGAAGGAGAAAGAAATAGGGGTTGACCCTGCCCGGATTTTCGGGATCTTCCATCTTAAAATCGGGGGTGGTGACCCTTTCATCCATGCAGCGGGCAACCACAGGGACCTTCAATTTTTCGGCGACAGGAGATACGGCAAGGCCCATATTGGAGAGCAGCGAGCCATAGACGGCAGGGACCCTGTCCTCATTGACCAAACGCGTATAGGCTTTGACGCCTTCGGTCGGGCTTACCTTGGAATCGTAGATGACGGGTTCGATCTTTTTTCCCAGGACCCCGCCGCTGGCGTTGATCTCCTTGATGATCAATTTTGCCCCTTTGACCGCATCGGTTCCCCACTGGGCTGTGCCTGCGCTGAGATCCGCATAGATTCCGATCTTGATGGCATCTTGGGCCATTAAGAGGCTGTTGAAAGCAAGGACCATAACCAGTGAAAGAGAAGCGACGAACCATTTTTTCTTCATACCCTATTCCTCCTTTGATGAGATTTTGATAAGATTTCCGTTAAAAATAATACCCCGCTGGATTTTCCACCCATCTTATATTTCCTGATTTCCCGTTGTCAAGTTCGGCTCTTTATTCTGGCCTTCCGTCCGAGAATCTGAAGGGCCGAGGGGGCGGACTCGATCAATTTAGCTATTTCGTATTGCGAAATGGTGTTTCTTATTTTAAGCTTCTCCTAAATTCTTGTCAAGCAATTTCTGCGTGTGTTAGTGTGAGAAAGTCCATTTTCTGACATTTGAGAAAGAGAGGACGAAAAATGAGCCAGGACATTCACTCCTTTGTTGTTGAAAAACTGAAGATCAAGGTCTTTCCGGACAGGAAAACCATGGGAAAAGCCGCGGGAGAAGCGGTTGCGGCTAAGATGATAGAGATTCTTCATACGAGAAAAGAGCTCTTCATGGTGTTTGCTTCCGCTCCTTCACAGGAGGAGTTCCTGGAAGAACTGAGCCAAAGTCAGGGGATTGCCTGGAATAGGATCACCGCTTTTCACCTGGATGAATATATCGGACTTCCCGGAGACGCCCCGCAGAATTTCGGCCATTTTTTAAGAGTCAGGCTTTTTGATAAGGTTAAAACCGGGAGGGTTTATTATATCAATGGGATGGCCAAAAACCCGGAAGATGAATGTAAACGCTACA
This sequence comes from Deltaproteobacteria bacterium RBG_16_49_23, assembly GCA_001798855.1. GTDB lineage: Bacteria > Desulfobacterota > BSN033 > BSN033 > UBA1163 > RBG-16-49-23. The sequence continues at coordinate 30,805 of MGQQ01000062.1, forward strand.
CCTCTCTTCTTAAAGGCCATCCTCTTAATATTGCCTGTGTTGGAATAGGGGAGAATGGTCATCTGGCCTTTAATGACCCCCCTGTGGCGGACTTTAATGATCCGCTTCCGGTGAAAGCGGTTGATCTTGATCCTATTTCCCGGGAGCAGCAGGTTCATGATAAGACGTTCCAGGATATTGAAAGCGTTCCTCTAAAAGCCATCACCCTTACGATCCCGACCGTTTTCTCGGCGAAGTTTATCTACTGCATGGTCCCTGCTCCGACAAAAGCCGAAGCCGTGAGAAGGACTCTTGAAGATCCGATTTCCACCCATTGCCCCGCCACTATTTTGCGAAGGCATGAAAACGCCACCCTCTTCTTAGACAAAGATTCAGCAAGACTCATCCAGTTCAGAAAAGAGGATTAATTTGATTGAATATAATAGGAGATGGGTGGTAAAGGTCAATACTTAATCCCTCAGGAAATGCAAGGACACAACTATTTGAATTCACCTAAAACTCAACGTTTCTACTCAACAACAAAATTGACTATTATCATTGGAAAGGTTGAATGGAAGAAGGCCGAATTAATTCTAACCCTCCT
>MGQQ01000063.1 GCA_001798855.1 Deltaproteobacteria bacterium RBG_16_49_23
ATTTAAAGGGTTTCTATGGTGAAAACCACGGATGTCCGCAATTCCTCCAAAGAACGCGATCTTTTTTGGGAAGCCTACCGGGGGTGCGCGGAGGAGAATAGGGTGCGACCGGACCGTTCGCCCTTCTATGTGAGGTGGGCCAAGGATTTCGATAGTTTTCTTCAAGACAAATCTTTGAAAGATAGGTCCAGAAAGGATATTGAAGCCTTTCTGGCTGACCTGGGGAAACGGCCGGGCATCGCGGACTGGCAGGTCCGGCAAGCCGAACATGCGCTGAGGATACTGTATGAAATATTCCTGCCTCATTATTCTCGGGGGACTCTTGGACCCTCCAAGTTTTGGAATGTTGATTGTGGTGCATTCTGTGAAGTCATTTTTTTCTGCATCTCGCCCAGAAAACTGCTTGGGGACTTTTTCTACTACCTCAATGCGAAGGTCACCGGTGTGAAGCTATTTGCGTATCCAGTGAAAAGGCTTATTGGCAGCTTATTTTCTCATATAGGGCCTCTGGAGCTATGTCAGCGCCATTTGGCCATGAGATAGTCCCACCCTCTATCGTCGCCTTCTTGAAGAAGCCTATATCCCGCAGGGGTTCAAAAACAGGGCCCTTCCCAACGTACTCAGAGAAGTCTATGTCACCACTTTTCCCGTCATCAAAAACAACATGATAGAAGAAACCTCTTTTGTATTCGATTTTTATCACATCATTCATATTCCACATAGTTCCCCTCACTCTAATGGTGCAATTTTCTTGATTTCTTTACCAGCCCTTGCCAGCTCCCAATCCTCCTCAAGTTTGTTGAGACGTAGGTCTATCCACTCCCTCACGAGTCTTGTTGCGGTTTTCGAATGAAGACTTCCCTTCATGATGTTACCGGTAAAATCAAAAACTGCCTTGTTTCCTTGATATTCAGCATGGAAATGTGGGGGATCATGCTCATCAAAGAACATTCTGATGATGATCCCAAAAAACCTACAGATCTCAGGCATGAGTTACCCTTTCATTATTCACTGTCAACGCTGCGGCTCACCGGGAGTGGGATTTATCAGCGATCTGGTGTAGCCGTCTGTGTCTCGGTCTTATCGGATGGGGAAACATTATCAAAAAAAGATAGGAGGGTCAAGATATTAAAATGAGACCATAGTTAAGAAAGCATATTTATACTGCCCCTACAAATCCCCATCCCCCTCCTAACCTCCCCCTTGAAGGGGGAGGAGCATAACGTCTTCCCTCTCTTTCAGAGGGAAAGGGTGAGGATAGCGTTAATCAGATGTCTATTCAATTATGGACCGATTATTAAATGAGATTTCTGAAATAGTCCGGAAATCTTTGATTACTTCTTGATTTTCTCCTGTTCGAAGATGTCGTTGGCTTCCTTCACAGTCGCCTTCTTATGAATGATCGCTTTTAAGGCCTTGATCATCGGAACCGGATGATCGTTCTGCCAGATGTTACGTCCGAGATTGACTCCGATAGCGCCCTTCTCCATCCCGTCATGAACAAACTCGAGGACCTCCAGATCTGTGTTGACCTTGGGTCCGCCAGCCATCACCACTGGAACAGGACACCCATTCACCACTTTATCAAAATTTTCACACCAGTAAGTCTTCACAATCCGTGCTCCCAGCTCCGCAGCGATCCGGGAACTCAATGCAAGATAACGGGCATCCCTCTTTTCCAGCTCCTTTCCAACGGCTGTGACAGCCATCACGGGAATGCCGTATTTTTCTCCCTCATCTACCAGTTTCGAGAGATTAAGCAAGGACTCTTTCTCGTGTTCACTTCCGATAAAGACCGAAATGCCAACGGCTGAAACATTCAGACGAATGGCCTCCTCCATGGATGTGGTGATTCCTTCGTCGGAGAGGTCTTTTCCAACCATGCTCGTCCCGCCCGAAACCCTGAGGATAATCGGCTTCGTATGCTCAGGATCGATGGAAGCACGAAGGACTCCTCTCGTCACAAAGAGGGCGTCACAATACGGAAGCAATGGCTTAATGGTCTCTGCGGGTTTTTCAAGTTTTCGAGTGGGTCCTTGAAAATAGCCGTGATCAATGGGCAAGAATAGACAATGCCCATCGGATTTGATTAACTGCGCCAAACGGTTCTTCATTCCCCATTCCATCGTAACCTCCTGTAGCTGATGGCTAATGGCTTATAGCTGATAGTCAATATTAACCAATCATTTACTATCTGCCATTTGCTATATGCCATCTGTTATTTCTTCTCTTCAATATATTTTACCACGAGATCTCCTACTTGCGAAGTGGTGTATCCCATTTTGCCGGCGGTCAGGCTTTTCACATCATTTTTGACAACCTGCATGACCGCTTCTTCAACTTCTTTTGCGGCTTCTTCCTCTCCGAGGTTTTCGAGCATCATCTGGCAGGCGCCAATAGCCGCCAGAGGACTCACAACCCCCTGGCCGGTATATTTCGGAGCGGAGCCGCCCATTGGCTCGAACATTGAAACGCCTTCGGGGTTAATATTTCCGCCCGCCGCAATTCCCAATCCGCCCTGAATCATCGCTCCCAGATCGGTGATGATGTCTCCGAACATATTATCCGTCACGATCACATCGAACCATTCCGGGTTCTTCACCATCCACATACAGATGGCATCCACATGGGCATAATCGGTCTCAATATCTTCGTACTCCTTGGCCACTTCGCGAAATGTCCTCTCCCAGAGGTCGAAGGCATAGGTGAGAACATTCGTCTTTCCGCAGAGGGTGACATTTTTCTTTTTGTTCCTCTTCCTGCAGTATTCAAACGCATAACGGATGCATCGCTCCACCCCTTTCCGGGTATGGATTGCCTCCTGAATCGCAATCTCGTCAGGCGTGCCCTTTTTGTGAAACCCTCCTGCTCCTAAATAGGCCCCCTCCGTATTCTCTCTCACGACGATGAAATCAATATCCTCGGGTCTTTTATCTTTTAGAGGCGTATCGACTCCAGGATAAAGTTTGACAGGTCTCAGGTTGATATATTGATCCAGTTCAAAACGGGTCCTTAGTAATATTCCTTTTTCCAGAATCCCGGGTCTGACCTCAGGGTGGCCGATCGCCCCGAGATAGATGACATCCATCCTGCGAAACTCCTCGAGCACAGAATCCGGCAATATTTCCTTTGTCCGGAGGTAGCGGTTCCCTCCCAGGTCATAATGTTCAAGCTGATACTTAAAATGAAACTTCTCCGAGACGGCCTTTAAGACTTTTAATCCCTCTGCCATGACTTCGGGACCAGTCCCATCTCCAGGAATCACTGCGATCTTGTACATAGGTTACGATCTCCTAACTATAGAGGACCGCAAAAGTAATGCAACGGAAGTCCCCTCAATTCTGACGCGTGTTTGTGGATGCTTTACCCCAATTGAGCCCTAATTTTGGGAAAATCCCCTCTAACTCCCCTTTGCTAAAGGGGAGTACCCATCATCATCCCTCTTTGGAAAAGGGGGATTGAGGGAGATTTCTCCGGGTCTCAAATCCCCCCTCACCCCCCTTTGCTAAAGGGGGGTAATTCGCCAGGAATGCGCCGATATTGCATTACTTATGTTGCTCTCTATAAAGTCTGTCCATAAAACGCCATTTGCCGTCATGCCGGGCTTGATCCGGCATCCAGTCCCGCCTTTATCAGGATTTAAAAAGACTGGATTCCGGCTTCCGCCGGAATGACAACTTTTTTATGAATGAGGTTCGCCTTACGCCTAACCCCTTACGTTTCACGGTCTTTTATCAGAGCCAGCACAGCGCCTTTTGGCCGATATCTGTTCGGTATTGAACTCCCTCCCAGGAGATCTTTTTTACAGCCTCATAGGTCCTTTCAATGGCCTTAGAGATATTCGTCCCCAGACCTGTCACACCCAAAACCCTTCCTCCACTGGTGATCACCTTGCCATCGGCGAATGCCGTGCCTGCATGGAAGACGAAAACATTCTCCATTCGGGAAACCTCTTTTAAACCCTCGATCACCTTTCCCTTCTCGTAATCTCCTGGATATCCCTTCGAAGCCATGACCACGCAGACCGAAGCCATATTCTCCCATTCGATTTTGCACCGGGAGAGGCCCCCGTTGATACAGGCCTCGAGAATGGGGATAATATCTCCCTTCATGCGCATCAAGACCGGCTGGGTCTCAGGGTCCCCGAATCGGGCATTGAATTCCAGTACCTTCGGATAACCATTATGAATCATCAGGCCGGCATAGATGACGCCCTTGTAAGGTCTTCCCTCCTCCCCCATTCCCTGGATGACCGGCCTTAAAACCCTCTCAACGATCCTCTCATTGACTTCGTCCGTCACAACAGGAGCTGGAGAATAGGCTCCCATTCCCCCTGTGTTGGGCCCTTCATCCCCGTCAAAAACCGCCTTATGGTCCTGGGAGGACGCCAGAGGAAGAATGGCCTTTCCGTCCGTAAAGGCAAGATAAGAAGCTTCCTCTCCCACAAGGTACTCCTCAATCACAACCCTGCTGCCCGCCTCCCCGAAGACCTTCTCCACCATCATCCGGTCAACGGACCGGATGGCTTCTTCGACGGTTTTGCAGAGGATAACCCCTTTGCCTGCAGCCAGACCATCCGCCTTCACAACGATGGGAGCGCCTTCTTTGCGAATATAATCAATGGCCTTCTCCCGGTCTTCAAAGACGCCATAAGAGGCTGAAGGGATACGGTACCTCTTCATCATCTCCTTGGCAAAGGCCTTGCTCCCTTCGATCTCCGCTGCCCTCTTGCTCGCCCCAAAGATAACGAGTCCTTTCGATTCGAAAAGATCGACAATGCCTCTGGTGAGCGGCTCCTCAGGGCCGACCACGGTGAGATCAATCTTTTCCTTCAGGGCAAAATCAAGTAATCCATTTAAGTCATTGGCCTTCACGGAAACAATTGTCGCCTGCCCGGAGATTCCTGCATTTCCAGGAGCGCAATAGACTTTTGATACCTTTGGACTCTGACTAATCTTCCAGACCAGCGCATGCTCCCTGCCACCGCCGCCAACCACCAGCACTTTCATAATACCCTCGTCTTCTGTGTCACGTGTCTGTGTCTGTAAAATCTAAACAAAAATATCAGTACTGTCCGGTTAAAGTTTTAAAAAAATTCGAATAGTCATTTTATTCCAGAATGATGAATGAGATTGTGAACGTTTTCGATT
>MGQQ01000064.1:0-482 GCA_001798855.1 Deltaproteobacteria bacterium RBG_16_49_23
AGATAAATCCTTCCGTGACCAAATGACAGAGAGGGAATGTCAAAACCTTTTGACTTCAAAGATTTCAAAGTCTGTGCAAAGGCGATCTGACCCAGAGGGACGATGACCTTAATATTTTTTAGAAGATCGAGTTCTTTTAAAAAATAAGGCCGGCAGTTTTCTATCTCTTCCGGCAGGGGTTTATTTTTTGGTGGGGCGCATCGGATCGTTGCAGTGATATAAACATCGTGCAATTTGAAACCATCATTCCTTCGAAGCGAATTGGGTTGATTGGCGAAGCCGAATTGATACAGGGCATTAAATAGCCATTCTCCACTCCGATCTCCTGTAAACATCCGACCTGTTCGATTCCCACCCTGGGCAGCAGGAGCCAGTCCAACAATCAGAACCCGAGCATTCGGATCTCCAAAACTGGGAAGGGGTTTTGACCAGTAATTCCAATCCCGATACCTTTTGGGTTTATGTTTGGAAATATCTTTCAA
>MGQQ01000064.1:509-5019 GCA_001798855.1 Deltaproteobacteria bacterium RBG_16_49_23
GCATCGGACCACCATGTCCTGCAGTTCTTTTAATGATATTTCTGCTTTCATTTTTTAAGTCGGTTTTAAAATCTAACCAAAAATATTTGAAATTTCCCCTCACCTCGGCTGCGAGTCGAAGCGACCTTCCCCTCTCCCCTCAGGGGAGAGGGATGGGGTGAGGGGGCGAAAATGTTAGAAGGAAATTCTTAGATTAATAATGTAAGAATCTAAAATCTTCAATCTGAAATCTAAAATTGATTTAACCATACACTCTGTCCATTTTTCAAGGGAAAATTGACTTCCGGGAAGCTCTGGCCTGTGGGCAAGAAGCTTCGTTTTGACAGATGTGTTTTTTCTTGTTAAAAATGAATAATATTGCCCTATTTAAAAAGGGAAAAATGAGGCCCTGCCCAAAGCGGGGAAGGAGTTAATCCATGCCAACCTATTCTCACTCTCAACTTTCTACCTATCAAACCTGCCCCCAACAGTACCGGCTTGCCTATATCGACAAGATTGAGGTCGAGAGGGAAGGCATCGAAGCTTTCATGGGTTCAAGGGTTCACGATACCTTGGAGAAGCTCTACCGGGATCTGAAGGTGATTAAACTCAACACCCTGGAAGAGCTCCTCGACTTTTACCATCAGAGTTGGGAAAAGAATTGGAATGATATGATTCAGATTGTACGAAAGGATTACTGTGCCGAAGACTACCAGCGTCTTGGAGAGAAATGTGTCACGGAGTATTACAAGCGGTACTATCCCTTCGATCAAGGGAAAACCCTGGGCCTCGAAGAGTATATCTATTTTCCCCTGGAAGAGGAAAAGGGTTATTGGATCCGAGGCTTTATTGACCGTGTGACCCTGGTGGACAGTTCCATTCTCGAGATCCATGACTACAAAACCTCGAACAGGCTTCCATCTCAGGAAGATGTTAAGTCAGACCGGCAATTGGCTCTCTATCAAATGGGAGTGGGAGAAAAATGGCAGGGTGTCAAGGAGGTCAGACTGATCTGGCATTACCTCACCTTCGATACGGAAATCCAATCTTCCAGGACACCCGAGCAGCTCCATCAACTTCGCCAGGCCACCTTAGAGCTCATCCGGAAGATTGAAACGGACAAACAATTCCTCCCTAAGGAGGGACCTCTTTGCGATTGGTGCGATTATCAGGGGTTCTGCCCAAAAAGAAAACATCTCATTGCCGTGGGAAGCCTCCCTCCCAATGAATATCTTAACGAAGAAGGGGTGGTCTTGGTTAACCAATATGTGGAGATGAAAGAGAGGAAGAGGCTCTTGAACGAAGAGATCGATGCTGAATTAGTTAAGATAGAGGAAGCCCTTTATGCCTATGCTCAAAAGGAGGAACTCGAAGCCATTTTTGGAAGCGATCATGTTGCCAAGATAAAGATTGAGATGAAGGAGAAATATCCTTTAAAGAGTGACCCCCATCGAAAAATGCTGGATGAGATCGTTAAAAAAGCAGGGAAGTGGATGGAGGTTTCTGATTTAAACCCCTGGATGCTGGCCAGGGTGATTGGTCGGGGAGGTTGGCCTCCTTCATTGGTGAATAAGGTAAAAGAGTTTTCAACCGTGGAGGAGAGTCGATCCATTACAATCACAAAGCTGAGAGAGAGAGAATAATATAATGAAGAAATCCGAAATCCGAATATCGAAATCCGAAACAAATTCCAAATCCAAAAATCTAAATTCAAAATGATTTTGTTTGGGGCATTTGTATTTTGGATATTCGTGCTTGTTTCGAATTTCGGATTTCGTGCTTCGGATTTAAGATCCCAAAGGGAATAAGTTCTAGAGGAGGTATGGATGGACATTAAGGTTGAGAGGGGTAGACCGGAAAAATATCCCTGTGAACTTCTTCTCCTCTTTTCTTTTGAATCTCCTGAGCCACTGGAAGGTCCGATTCAGAATGTGGATCTGAAATGGAAGGGGTTTATATCCACTCTGATGAAACAGGGAGATTTTAAAGGAGAGTTATTCGAGACTCGCCTCTTTTACACTCAGGATGCCCTTCCCGCCAAAAGGGTGCTCGTGACCGGCCTGGGCAAAAAGGGGGAATTCGATTTGGAGAAATGGCGGGGGGCTGCTTCAAAAGCCGGCCAGTACATCCGGAATTCAGGAATTAAACAATTTGCATTTCCGATAAAGAAATTGGAAGGCCTTTTAGAAACGGAGCTGGCTGAATCCTTTGTAACCGGGCTCCTCCTCGGTGTTTACCAGTTCAATGAATTTAAGACGCTTGAGCGGGATAAGATCAAGGAGATCGGAGAATTAGTTCTCCTTGGAGAGAAAGACGAAGACATTAAATGGATCGCTGATGGTCTGAGAGCGGGACAGATTATTTCAGAAGCGGTTTGCATGGCAAGGGATCTGGTCAATGGACCCAGCAATGAGATCACTCCCACGGCGCTGGCTGAAAAAGCTCAACAGATTGCAAAAGAACATAACATGGAGATTCAGATCTTGGAGGTAAGTCAAACAGAAGCTATGGGCATGGGAGCGTTTGTCGCTGTGGCCAAGGGAAGCCAGGAGCCCGGGAAGTTTATCGTTCTGGAATATAATAAAGGGAAAGGGCTGGATACGATCGCTTTAGTAGGGAAGGGGATTACTTTTGATAGTGGTGGGATCTCGATCAAACCCTCAGAAAATATGGATCGAATGAAAGACGATATGTCAGGGGCAGCAGCCGTTTTGGCCACCCTGCAAGCCGCCTCCAAACTCCAGTTTCCCTTTCATCTGGTTGGTATTATGCCAGCGACGGAAAATCTTCCAAGTGGAAAGGCATATAAACCCGGCGATATCCTGAAGACCCTTTCCGGGCAGACCGTAGAAGTCATCAGTACCGATGCAGAAGGAAGACTTATTCTTTCAGATGCCCTGACCTATAGCTTGCGATATCAACCCAAAGCGATCATCGATTTAGCTACATTGACGGGAGCATGCGTTATTGCATTGGGGGATTTTGTGATCGGCCTTTTCGGGAATGATGAATCTCTTTTGAAAAAGATCGAAGAAGCTTCCGCCAAAACCGGAGAGAAAGTCTGGAGGCTGCCTCTCTGGGATGAGTATTTTGAATATATAAAAAGTGATGCGGCTGATTTCAGGAATGTCGGGACACGAGCAGCAGGCGCCATCATCGGAGGAATATTTTTGAGCAAATTCGTGGAAAAAGTTCCGTGGGTTCATCTCGATATTGCGGGGCCTGCGTCGATCGAAAAAGAGAGGCCCTATATTCCACGGGGCGGTACAGGGGTTGGGGTGAGACTGCTGATTCAGTTGCTCAGGGGTTGGAAGTAATTTTGATCGAGTGTTAGGGGATCAGTGTATCAGGAGACCAGGATGTAGGAAATCAGGATACCGGAATATCAGGAGAAAAAAAACGCAAGAAATCTTTAAATCTGATATCCTGTTGTCCTGATAACCACGTCCTGATACCCTGGTATCCTGATATCCTTTTTTCGATATTCAATTGAGAGGCATGGGATGAAAGAGGCTGAGGATCAATACCCTTTTTTGAGAGCATGCCGGAGGCAGGCGACAGCCTATACGCCCATCTGGCTGATGCGCCAGGCAGGTCGGTATATGAAGGAGTATCGGGCGCTCCGGAAGAAATATTCTTTCCTGGAGATGTGCAAAAATCCCGAGCTGGCGGCAACGGTGACACTTCAACCCCTTAAAAAGTTTAAGCTCGATGCAGCCATCATCTTTTCAGATATCCTCATTCCCCTGGAACCGATGGGGGTGGAGTTTGAGTTTGCAAAAGGGGAAGGCCCTGTTTTCCATCATCCTCTCCGGGAGAGGAAGGATGTGGAAAAACTGAGGGTCATCGAACCGGAGGAGGATGTCCCTTTTCTCATGGAGGCCATTCGAATTGTGCGGAAGGAATTAGAAGGGAAGATTCCGTTGATCGGATTTTGTGGTGCTCCCTTCACCCTTGCGAGTTACATCATCGAAGGGGGGCATTCGAAAAATTACACCCTCACCAAAAGTCTGATGTACCAGGATCGTCCCACATGGGATGCTTTGATGGAGAAAATCTCAAAGGTCCTCATCCGGTACCTCAAAGCTCAGATTCGATCAGGTGTCCAGGCCCTTCAGATTTTCGACTCATGGGTGGGATGTTTGACCCCGGGCGATTACGAAGAGTATGTCCTTCCTTATTCCAAAAAGGTCATGGATGGTGTGGGCAAGAGCGTTCCTCTCATTCATTTCGCCACCTCCAACTCAACACTTTTAGAATTGATGAAACGCGCCGGTGGAGATGTGATCGGAGTGGATTGGCGGGTGGATATTGGTGAGGCCTGGGCACGACTTGGACATAAGGTGGCGATTCAAGGAAATCTTGATCCGGTAATTCTATTCGGACCAGTGGATAAGATTGAAAAGGAAGCCAAACGGATCCTTGATCGTATTGATGGTCGGCCCGGGCATATCTTCAACCTCGGCCATGGAATCCTTCCCGATACACCCGTAGATCATGTGGCCGCCTTAATCAACACGGTTCATGAGTA
>MGQQ01000065.1 GCA_001798855.1 Deltaproteobacteria bacterium RBG_16_49_23
GTTGATTACCCTTTTGTCCACGATGTCGTGGCATGAAAATCTGTCCACGATGTCGTGGCATTCATCAATTAACCATGAAGGAGCGGATACTTCGTGCTGTTAGAGGCCAGTGGGCAGACTGGCTCCCCTGGGTCCCCAGGATCGATCTCTGGTACAACGCCAATAGTTACAGGGGGACCCTTCCCGCGGTCTTTCGAAAGGATGCCTCCCTTGAGGAAGTGGCTGATTACATTGGAGGCGGATACCACAAGGTCGTTCCAGAATTTTTGAAAGCCCGGACCCCGGAGGATACGATCGACAGAGGGATTGGCGTCTATCGGCTGGGGGAGATGGCCTGCCGGCCTGAGCTCGTCGGAGTCGACCGAGAGGTGAAGCACGAGGGGGATGCCACAACCGTCACCTATCATACCCCTGTCGGCTCGATCTCTTGTAAGATGCTGTACACAGAGGAGATGAGACAGGCCGGAATCTCTCAGACCTGGATATCCGAGCATGTGGTCAAGAAACCCGAAGACTATGCCGTCGTGGGATACATCTTCAAGAACATCAAGATCCATCCTGCCTATGACAGCTTTTCGCAGCGCCAGAGAGAGGCCGGAGACAGGGGTTTGGTGGTAGCATGGGCAAGCACTTCGGCGTCTCCCATGCACCATATTTTGAAACACTTTTTCGATTCCACAACGTTCTACCTGGAGCTGTATGATCACCCCAAGGAATTACATCAGCTCTGCAAGGACATGGAGCCTTATTTCGAACAGATCTGCAAGGTCCACGCACAATCTCCCGCAGAGGTCATTCACTTCGGAGCCAATTACGACGCCATGATCACCTACCCCCCCTTTTTTAAAGAACATATGCTGCCCACCCTCCGGAGATTTTCTGATCTTCTTCACGATCAGGGGAAATTCCTGCTCTCTCACTGCGACGGAGAGAACAGGGGGCTCCTCGATCTTATTCGGGAGAGCGGAATCGATGTCGCCGAAGCCGTCTGTCCTTACCCGATGACTAAAGTGACCCTAACTGAAGTGAGAAGAGCCTTCCAGGGGAAGGTCACCGTTTTTGGCGGAATCCCGTCCGTGGCCCTTCTCGAATCGGTAATGTCCGACGATGAGTTTGAAACATTCATGACAAGACTCTTCGACGAAATCTCTCCTGGCGACCGATTCATCCTGAGCGTGAGTGACACGACCCCTCCTGACGCCAAATTTGACCGCCTGCTGCGAATTACGGAGATGGTGCGTAAGCAGGGACAGTTGCCCCTGAAAAGCCGACCGAGAAAAAATGAGGCATGACGATGCGCACTTATTCCATTCCCTGTGGCAAAAAACTCATCCCCATCCAAATCCCTGATCGTGTTCCGGTGGAGTGGGTGGAGTCGCAGAAACAGGAGCCAATTTCCGACGTGAGGAGGACCGTAGAGGAAGCCCTCCATCGCCCTATCGGAAGTCCGAGGCTCAGGGATTTGGTAAAACCCGGTCAGACGGTTGCTATTGTAGTGACAGATATTACACGTAAGCTTCCAGAGGAAATCATTCTTCCCCTCCTCATTAAAGAACTTTTGGCCGGTGGAATAAAAAGGGGCAATATTACAGCCGTCGTCGCCACCGGCACCCACCGACCAAACACCGCCGAGGAGCTAAAAGAAAAGTTTGGAGGGGTCGTCAATGAAATCACTTTTATCAATCACGATGCCCGGGATTCGAAAGAACTCCTTACCCTGGGTCAAACCACAGGTGGCATTCCTTTGGTCTTCAACCGGACCGTTGCTCAAGCTGATATCCGAATCTCCACGGGAGTGATCGAAACCCATCTCTTTGCAGGCTACAGCGGTGGAGTAAAAAGCATTGCTGTGGGGGTGGCTGGTGAGGCGACCATTGGTGCCACACATAATTATGAGATGATGAAGGAGACACGGCTTGGAGTGATTGAAGGCAATCGTTTTCGAAAGTTTCTCACTGAAGCGACCCGGGCGCTGGGTCTCAATTTCATCGTCAACGTGGTTCAAACAGGAAAGAAAGAAGTGGTGAAGGTGGTGGCCGGTGATCCGGTCGAAGCCTTTCAGGAAGGAGTTAAGGTCGCTCGAGATATCTATGAAGTCGAAATCGATCAGCCCGGAGAGATTGTGGTGAGCGGAGTCAGTCATCCGAAGTCTCTCGACCTCTATCAGGCCACCCGCGCCGCCAATGTCGTTATCTTCGGCCCCCGACCGGCAGTCACGAAGGGAGGGGTGATTCTCATCCCTGCCCCCTGTGAAGACGGATGCGGACACCCCGGATACTGCGCTATCATGAAGAGGGCAGAGGATGTGGATGATATTATTGCCATCTCCCGTGAGGAAGGGTTTGCTCCAGGAGAGCAGAAGGCGCTGATCCTGGCGCGGATTCTAAAACAGGCCAGGGTCGTGATGACGGATTGCACTCTTCCGGAAGATACCCTAAAGGAACTATATCTTGAATCAGTACCCACTCTTCAGGAGGCTTTAAACCGGGAGCTGGAGAAGAATCCAAAGGCAAGAGTGGTTTTAATACCGGATGGGTTGCTCACATTGCCCATTGTAAAAAGATAAATTGAATTGACATAAACATTGGAAAATCTCCCCTCCCCCCTCTTTACCAAAGAGGGGTAATTCCTCCCTTAGGCAAAGGGAGGCTAGGAGGGATTTTATAAATCGATGCCGTTACTATTTTGAGAATTTTAATACTGCCAATAGAAAGTAGGGCAAGGCTTTAGCCTTGCTGTTGGGAGGAGAAAATGAATTTTCAACCCAAGGGCATCATTCCAGCGATGGTGACACCGATCACATCAGAAGGGAAGATCAATGTAGAAGCTCTCAGAAAACTCACAAACTATCTGATTGAGGGAGAAGTCCATGGTCTCTTCCCCGTCGGAAGTCAGGGAGAGTTCTATGCCCTCACTTTTGAGGAGAAGAAAAGGATCATTGAGGTAGTGGTCGATGAAACCCGCGGCCGGGTTCCGGTTTATGCGGGGACCGGGGCCATTACCACCCGTGAAGCCATTGCCCTGACAAAGATGGCAGAGGCCGCCGGTGTCAGTGCGGTCTCGGTCTTAACCCCTTTCTTCATCCACCCCAACGAGACAGAGCTTTTTGAATTTTACAGCGCTGTTGCCAAATCAACGCGACTTCCTGTGCTTCTTTATAATAATCCTGGAAGAACGGGGATCAATATCTCAGCCAATCTCGTTGTCCAGGCATCGAAGGTGGAGAATATCGTTGGGATTAAGGATTCCTCAGGGGATTTGACATTGACGGCGGAATATATCCGGAAGACTGGAGAAACATTCTCTGTCCTTGCGGGCCGGGATACACTGATCTATGGGACGCTCTGTTATGGGGGAAAGGGGGCAATCGCAGCAACGGCTAATGTTGCTCCCAAGGTGATCGTGGAGATATATGAGGCCTTTATGGCGGGTGACATGAAGCGATCGCTGGAGGCACAGTTTCGCTTGGCTCCGCTCCGATTGGCTTTCGATCTGGGGACCTTTCCTGTAGTGATTAAGGAAGCATTGAATCTCATTGGGATTGATGCAGGGGTCGGGATACCCCCCGTGGGAGGAATAAGTTCCAAGGCTAAGGAAGAGTTGAGGGAGATTCTGAAGAATATGGAACTTTTGCGGTAAGCAAATCTTAAAGTACGTGAGGGCGTGAGGCGTAAGTCTCAAGTGGTTTTACCCCTTACCCCTGACACCTTACGCCTTACGAATAATTGGAGGTTAGTATGACTTGGGCTGGTTTGAGAAAGAGAGTGCTGGCAGGAGAATCTGTTTATGGAACGATGATACGGCAGGCCCGGGACCCCGGAGCTCCGGTCATCTTTGCCTCGGTGGGCTACGACTTTGTTCTCATTGATATGGAACATGGAAACTACTCTATGGAGACTGTGGCGGATCTCATTCGAGGGGCCAAGTCAGCGGGGATTGCACCCGTCATCAGGATTCCCCACCTGGAAACTCATTTCATCTCAAGGATTCTTGATGCAGGAGCAGAAGGAATTATGGTCCCCATGACCTCCACAAAAGAACAGGCAGAGGCAATTGTCGGCTGCAGTAAATACACTCCCCTGGGACACCGGGGATTTGGAACCCAGACAGGTCAGACCGACTACAAACCTTTGAAGGCGGTGGAGTTTATGAAGGAGGCAAATGAACACACCCTGATCATTGCCCAGATTGAGACAAAAGAGGCGATTCAAAATGTTGATGCCATTCTCGGTGTGGAGGGGGTTGATGTGGGACTGATCGGACCAAATGACCTCTCCATCTCCATCGGCATCCCCGACCAGATGGGATCTGAAATATTGACTCAAGCCATTGATAAGGTGGTTGAGGCTGCAAAAAAGAGAGGGAAAGCCTCGGGTATTCACATCGGAAATACAGAACAAATCAGGAAGTGGCGAACAAAGGGAATGACTGTCCTGGCCTGCTCCACGGATATCAGCTTTATGTACAATGCCTCAAAAACAACCCTCGAAGAGATGAAAAAGCCTTAACTGAAGATGTTGGAGGTTGGAGGCAGCCCCATAAACAGTCAAAGGAGCAAAGGTCAAAAGCTTGGATCCATCTGGAACATCATTTTTAAAAAAATCACGATTCACTGAATTTCTTGTCCGGGAGAATGGTCTGGATGAACCAGGCTTCCAAGAGTGGATCTTCTATCCTGGAATGTTGTTCAATGCGATGGACAAATGGTGGGGTAATCAGGGGAAGCGCGAAAGGCCTCACGAGGGGTTGGATCTATGTCTCTACAGGGATCGGGAAGATAGAATTCTTCGCCTTGATGAAAAAACAAAGATCCCGGCCTTGTATGACGGAGTCGTTGTCAGAGTGGTGGACGATTTCATCGGCAAGTCGGTGATAGTGGAACATCGTCTTCCCGGCAGCGATAATTCAAGGTTTTGCACGATTTATGGTCACACAAACTTGCCCCGTGGCCTGCACGTTGACAGGATCGTCAAAGCGGGAGATATCCTTGCCACTTTAGCCCGGCCAAACAAGTCACAAAGCAACATCCCTCCTCATCTACACATTTCGCTTGGGTGGATATTCAACGAGATCTCTTATGAAAATCTTGATTGGGACACAATGGACACTTTAAAACCGCTGAAATGGGTGGACCCTCTGCAGGTGATCAGTCGCCATTTTCTTTAATGAATCTTAACTAAGTCTTTTTCAATATTGACACTATCAGTAATCGCTCTCTCTCAGAACGATCTCAGAACAGATGTTAGATTCTTACATCATAAAATCTGAGAATTTATCTCTAACTTTCTTTGAAATGTCTCAAAAAATCTCCCCTCCCCTTCAAGGGGAGGGTTAGGGTGGGGATGGGACGATGAGATTCTTAAGGAAATAGACTCCCATCCCCCTCCCAACCTCCCCCTTGAAGGGGGAGGGAATTATTTATGAAATTTCAAATATTTTTGTTTAGTATGTTAGCTGACTAAAGGACTGATGATCACATCGTCCATCAACCCGGGTTAAGTAAAATTCACTTGGATCCATTTCTCTTTCCACCGGGACTGCCAAAACTTGTGCTGGTCAGATTGATCCTTCTTTAGCCTAAAAAATATCAATAACCATTATTTCTTGACAATATTAGTGATACCATATACAGTACTATATATATGCCCGGAAAGAAAACGAGGATCATTCTTGATACAAATGTGCTGTATGCGGGCCTCTATTCATCAAAAGGCGCTTCCTTTAAGGTTCTACGGGCGATAGAAGGCGGAAAAGTCCAAATAGTGTTATCGACCACATTACTATTTGAATATGAGGATATCCTAAAGAGGAGTCGGTTAATTTTGGACTTATCGAATAAAGAAATTGAAAATATTTTGGATTACTTATGCATGCAAAGCGAACACCAAAAGATATATTTTCTTTGGCGTCCTCGTCTCCCCGATCCCAAAGACGATCACTTGTTGGAATTAGCCATTGCTTCTGGAACAAAGTTAATTGTGACTCACAATACAAAGCATTTTAAAGGTGTAGAAGCATTTGACATAAGATCAATAACTCCTAAAACATTACTGGAGGAAATATTATGAGCGCCTTGAGTCTACGGTTACCGGAATCAATTCATCGCCATATAAGAGAAATTGCGAAAAAAGAAAGGGTTTCGATCAACCAGTTTATTTCATCGGCGGTTTCAGAGAAAATTTCTGCGTTGATGACGGAGGACTACCTGGAGAAAAGAGCCAAAAGAGCGAAAAAGAGGGATTTCAGGAAAATATTGGCCAAGGTTCCGAGCCGTGCACCCATTCTTGGCGATGAGCTTTAGATTTTGGGCTAACAAATAAATCCAGCGCCTGCCTGCCGGCAGGCAGGGATGGCTGATAGCCAACGCCTATCCATGGGAGTTCATGATCGGAAGTGAAATTCCAAAAGACTCACCTAAAGCAATCAATTCTTTAACCGTGTTTGGAGCCAAGGGGATGCCCTCTTTCATGCGCTTGGTTTCTGTTCGGTATTCCGGTTCTCCCGGCATTAAGATCTCTTTGGTATTTTTTGCCTTGCCACTCTCTTTAACCGTTTTAATGTATCGGTCCATATCCTTCTTAAACGTCTCTCTCCCGACAAAACAGTCCGGATCGATGGCCATAAAGGAATGGCAGGTCCCCTGGATGCCGGTCTTGTCCTCTTCGTAAAGGCTCTTGATATGTTGGGTCCATTTGCCGCCCGTTAAAATCGATGTCAGCATCTCATGGGCCAGAATCATTCCGTATCCCTTATATTCACCGATTGCGGCTAAAAAACCTCCCCCTTCATACCCTTCATAAGGGTCTTCGGTCGGAAGACCATTCTTATCATAGGCCCAACCCAGAGGGATTTTCTCACCTTTCTTCCGGCACAATATCAATTTCCCTGCCGACACCACACTAATCGACATATCCAATACAATGGGCGGATATTTTTCAGTCGGAAAGGCATACGACAGGGGGTTATTCCCCAGAATCCGATCTCGTCCTCCATAGGGAGCCATGATCGGAGCCGAGTTGGTCACCACATAGCCGATGAAATCTTTCTTAAGGGCCATCATGGGAAAAAGGCCTGCCGTTCCGAAATGGCCGCTCTCCTTCACGGAGACCCACCCTATTCCAAACTCCATCGCCTTCCGGATGGCCATCTCCATCGCTTTACAAGAGACCACATGGCCCATCGACCCATGGGCCTCGATCAAGGTCGTGGCCCCTTTCTCCTTAAGGATGGTCATTTTGCAAACAGGCCGGACATAACCCTTTTGAAGCCTCTGAATATAGATCGGAAGCCGGGTCACGCCGTGGGTTTCCACGCCGCGGAGGTCTGACCTGACCAGAAGGTCCGCAGTCATTTCAGCTTCATCCTCCGGAACTCCTACTCCCTGATAGACCTGCTTGCAAAAACTTTTTAAATCAGCAAACGATATTAACTCGGTCTTGTCCTGTTCCATCAGATCATCCTTTTTGTCCATTGTGTCTTGAAACGTCCTTGAAATCTAACCCTCAATGCAGGCCAGACGTTTGGCGCAGTTCTTTTTGTAGTCGATATCTGACTCCCTGTAGATCGTGAGCCGGTGAGCTGCCGGCGAACCTCCTCCATGAATGTCAGAGATCGTATCAGCGCTCTCCATGGCCATCTTCTCAACCAGTCGAAGCATCTTGATCCTTTTCTCAACCGGCACGCCTGTCGCGCCCTTTAAATATTTTTTTAAAAGTCCGCCGATCTCAGGATTTTCGAAATCCCTGTCAGAAGGCAGGTCGGCCACAAAACCGCCGGCGATATCGATCATCAGGCGGGTGGCTTCGGCCATCTCCTTTCCCTCATGAATCTTGGAGGCATTGGCCAAAACCGGATCGATGAAATAGGTCCCCGAAGGCTCTTTCTTTCCCTCATAGGAGGCCGCCAGGCTGCACCCGTAAAGGGTCTCTGCCATGTGAATCATATTGATTACCTTCTCCTTGTGGTGGCTCACTTTTGACGTCCCGTTATATTCTATCATCATCAGGGCGGCGCCGGTCATGGCATCGATCTTTCCCGATTTACAGCCGCCATGA